>JALSIX010000026.1 GCA_026989655.1 Caldilineaceae bacterium | reverse complement strand
CATCACCGACCGCCCCCAGATCCTGGTCCCCACCCTGCAGCGGGAGCTGGGTCGGGGCGTCAGCTACTGGGAGATCAAGGGCGGCTACCAGGGAGCCCGCCACTACCTGGTGTTCATCACTGTGTTCCGTCCCCAGGTCCAGGACCTGAAACGGATCGTGGCCGAACACGATGAGAACGCCTTCATGGTGATCGGAGACGCCCACCAGGCCCTGGGAGCCGGGTTCACGCCCCTGCGCCGGGCCCGGCGGCGGAGCCGCTCCAGACCTCCCGACCGGGCCCAGGGATAGCGCCCAGGCGCCCCGGCTCGGCCCCGGGAGCCTCCGCTCTGCGCTCCTGGCCGATGGCCTTGGACGCGATACCCGTCCCTGAAGACGGGTTTGCCCATTCCGGCTGCCGGTTGTACCATTAGAGGAAGGCCACCGCCCCGGACTCGCAGTGGCCCGCCTTCCGACACCCAGATCCCAAACCCCACACCGGAGGAAACCCTTCCATGGACACCCCCCTGCGCTCCCTGACGCCCACGCCCAAGCATCTGGAGCCCCGGGAGGGGACCTATCCGCTCCCGCGCTCCCTGCTCGTCCACCTGTCCGGCGACCCCCATACCATCCATTTCAGCGGAGAGTACCTGGCCGAGGCCCTGGCGGAATGGGACGTGGACGCGGAGCTCACCGCTGTGGACCGGGGGGATTGCCCGGTAACCCTCCAGGTGGATCCGGCCCTCATCGGCCAGCCCCAGGGCTATCGGCTGGTGGTGGACGACCGGGGCATCGCGGTGACCGGCGGCAGCCCTGCGGGCGTCTTCTACGGCACGGTCACCCTGGTCCAGCTCCTGCGGCTCTGCCGCGACCCAGAGGGAGAGATCCATCTGCCCCAGGTGCACATCCGAGATTGGCCCGACTTTCCCCACCGAGGGGTCATGTTGGACATCAGCCGAGACCGGGTGCCCACCCTGGAGACCCTGCTGGAGCTGGTGGATCTGCTGGCAGAGCTGAAGGTGAACCAGCTCCAGCTCTACATGGAGCATACCTTTGCCTACCGGGGACACGAGAGGGTGTGGGAGAAGGCCAGCCCCCTCACGGGCGAGGAGATCCTGGTCCTGGACGCCTACTGCCAGGAACGGTTCGTGGAGCTGGTGCCCAACCAGAACAGCCTGGGCCACATGCACCGCTGGCTCAAGCATGAACCCTACCGTGCCCTGGCCGAGGTGCCCGAGGGCTGGTTCCACCCCTTCCACGACGAGCCAGAGCCCTTCAGCCTCTGCCCCACAGACCCAGGCAGCCTGGAGCTGTTGCGGGACCTGTACGACCAACTTCTGCCCCACTTTCGAAGCCGCCAGTTCAATGTGGGGCTGGACGAGACCTGGGACCTGGGCCTGGGGCGCTCGCGGGAGATCTGTGCACAGAAGGGCACGGAGCGGGTCTACCTGGACTTCCTCCTCCAGATCCACCGAGAGGTGGACCGCCGAGGATACACCATGCAGTTCTGGGGCGACATCATCCTCCACCAGCCCCAGCTCATCCGGGAGCTCCCCCAGAACGTCATCCCCCTGGAGTGGGGGTACGAGAAGGACCATCCCTTCGCGGAGCACGGCCAACAGTTCGCGGATGCGGGGCTCAGCTTCTACGTCTGTCCAGGCACCAGCTCCTGGAACAGCCTGGCCGGCCGCACGGACAACGCGCTGGGCAACCTGCGCAACGCGGCCGTCAACGGCCAACGGTACGGAGCCATCGGCTACCTGAACACCGACTGGGGAGACTTCGGCCACATGCAGCCCCTCCCGGTCAGCTTCCTGGGATACCTGGCCGGTGCCGCCTACAGCTGGAACGTGGCGGATGCCCAGGCCCAGGAGGGGCCGGACTTCCCCAGCCTCCTGGACCGGCACATCTTCCGGGATCGGGCCCGGGTCATGGGTCGCCTGGCCTACGACCTGGGCAATACCTATCGCCAGGTGGGCGTGGAGCCGCTCCCCAACAGCTCGCCCCTCTTCTGGGTACTGGTGATGCCCAACGTCATGCACCAGGCCGCAAAGCATCCCGCAGGCGCGGTGGATCGGATCTCCAGATGGTTCGAATATGTGCGGGCCGGACTGGACCAGGCCCGGTTCGACCAGGTGGAGCCCTACATCGAGCAGACCATGGCCCGGCTGGACCAGGCCCAGATGGACCGCCCCGACGCGGACCTGATCCGGGAGGAGTTCCGCTGGGTGGCGGACATGCTCCGTTTCGCGGCCCGGCTAGGGCAGGCCTGGCAGGCCGTGGGCTTCGACCGCCCGGTCACCGAGATCCCCCAGGACGTGCGCAGGACATTGGCCCAGGAGCTGGGCCCCCTCCTGGAACGCTACCGAGAACTGTGGCTGGCCCGCTCCCGCCCCGGTGGCCTGGAGGACTCCCTGCGCTGGACCGAACGCCTGCGGGCCCTGCTCCAGGAAGGCTGAGGCCCCGCTCACACCACCGGTGGAATGCCGGCCGCCTGGATGGCCCGATTGAAGGCGGGCAGCTCCTGGTCCAGGATGGCGTCCAGCCGGGCCAGGGCCTGGTCCGCCTCCCGGGAGAGCTTGGCGAAGACGTCGTAGCTCTGGCGGGTGGGCCGAGCGTCCGCGGAGGCCACCACGCTCATCAGCCCCACCAGCTTGGCGTTGACCTTCACCGGCAGGCGCAGGCGGTCGAAGGGGGTCTGGGCCTTGGTCTGGACCAGGGCCTCCTCCACCTGGGTCAACGCCTGGGCCAGGGCCTCCGCCTGGTCCTGGATGGCCTGGCGGGTGGCGTCGTCCAGGTCGGCCTCTCCAGCCTGTTCCGCCCAGAGCTTCACCCGCTCCCGGACCTTGCGCAGCCGCTTCACCGCCTGGTGCACCTGGCTCACCTTGTCCCGGATCTGCATCCACAGCCGGAACTGCTCCTCCAGCTCCTCCTGGGTGGCCCCGGTGCGGGGATCCACGTAGATCTGGAAGGTGGCGGTCTGGCTGGCGTCGCCTGCGTCCAGGCGCACCTGGTAGGTCCCTGGCGGCACGAAGGGGCCGGTGGTGGCCTTCTCGGTGAAGGGATCCCCGGGCAGGGTCTCCGCGTCTGGGTAGCGCATGTCCCAGACGAAGCGGTTCAGGCCTGGGCGAGCCGGCGCGTAGGGCTTGCTCTCCACGCTTTCCGCTGCATCCGCCTGGCCGCTGTTCGCCTGGTCACTGTCCGCCTGCTTCTCCGGGCTCGGTCGGCGGCGGAAGGTGCGGATCTCGTTCCCCTGGGCGTCCAGGAAGGTGAGGGAGACGTTCGCCGGCACCTCCTCCGGCAGGGTGTAGTACACGATGACCCCCCGGGGTGGGTTCTCGCCGCTGTCCACCATGCGCAGGATCTCCTGGCCCTCCTCCCCTTCCTCCTGGAAGTAGGTGATCTGGAGGCCGAAGGAGAGGCGGTAGTTGCGGTTGCCCTGGCTGCCGCCCCAGTAGACCCCCCACTGGAGCCAGCGGCGCAGGGTGGGCCGGGGGGTGAAGAGATGGACCCCTTCCTGGACCGAGCCGGCCGCCAGCTCCCGCAGGGGCGTCAGGTCGTCCAGGATCCAGAAGGAGCGGCCGTGGGTGGCCACCACCAGGTCCCCGTCCTTGACCTTCATGTCGTAGACCGGGACCACGGGCAGGTTGCCCGGCATGCGCTGCCAGGTGGCCCCCTCGTCCAGGGAGACGAAGATGCCCGTCTCTGTGCCCACGAAGAGGAGCCGGGGCTGTTCCGGGTCCACCCGGATCACCCGGGTGATCTCGTCCTGGGGAAAGCCGTGGTCCAGCCGCTGCCAGCTCTGGCCGTAGTCCCGGGTGACGAAGAGGTAGGGCCGGTAGTCGTCCAGCTTGTAGCGGGTGGCGGAGAGGTAGACCGTGGCCGGGTCCACCGGGGAGGGCTCCAGCATGGTGATGTAGCTCCACTCCGGCAGCTCCGGCGGGGTGACGTTCTGCCAGCTTTCGCCCCCATCCCGGCTGACGTGGACCAGGCCGTCGTCGCTGCCGGCCCAGAGGACCCCCGGCTCGTGGGGCGACTCGAAGAAGGCGGAGATGGTGCAGTAGTGCTCCGCGCCGCTGGTGTCCAGGGTCAGGGGGCCGCCGGAAGGCCCCAGCTTGCTCTCGTCGTTGCGGGTCAGGTCCGGGCTGATCACCTCCCAGGAGCTGCCCTCGTCCGTGGAGCGGAAGACGTGGTTGCCGCAGGTGTAGAGGACATTCGTGTCATGGGGTGAAAAGGCGATGGGGAAGGTCCAGGGGAAGCGGTAGACCATGTCCTTGGCCCCCCAGCCGCTGTAGAGCTCGGGCCAGACGGTGACCAGGCGGATCTGCTTGGTCCGGTGATCGTAGCGCTGGAGCGCGCCGCCGCCCCCGGGGCTGGAACCCACCGCGCCCACGAAGACGATGTCCGGGTCGTCGGGCTTCACCGCGATGTAGCCGCTCTCGCCGGTGCCCGCGGGGTAGCAGTCCGTCCAGGGGATGGCCCCCTTCTCCGAGGCGCTGGGCACCGCGATGCTGGAGTTGTCCTGCTGGGTGCCGTAGACGTGGTAGGGCAGCCGGTTGTCCACGTCCAGATGGTAGAACTGGGCGGTCATCTGGTTGTAGATGCTGGACCAGGTCTGGCCACCGTTGAAGCTGACGCAGGCCCCGCCGTCGTTGCCGTTGATCATGCGCTGGGGGTCCTTCGGGTCGATCCAGAGGGCGTGGTTGTCCCCGTGGGGCGTGGTGATCTCGGCCCAGCTCACGCCCCCGTCCGTGGACTTCCACATGCGCAGGTTGTTCACGTAGACCGTGTCCGGGTCCTGGGGATCCGCGAAGATGTGCATGTAGTACCAGGGCCGAGCCAGCAGGTCCCGGTTGGAGGTGAGCTGCTGCCAGGTCTGGCCGCCGTCGTCCGAGCGATAGACCCCAGCCTGGTCGTTCTTCGCCTCGATGATGGCCCACACCCGGTCCGGGTTGGCCGGGGAGACGGTGACCCCGATCTTGCCCAGGATGCCCTCCTGGGGCAGGCCCTTGGCCCGGCTGATGTTCGTCCAGGTGTCGCCACCATCGGTGGACTTCCAGAGGCCGCTGTCCGGCCCGCCGCTCACCAGCTCCCAGAAGTGGCGGTGCACCTGCCAGATGCTGGCGTAGAGGATGCGGGGATTGGTCACGTCCAGGGCCAGGTCCACCGCGCCGGCCCGGTTCGACACATAGAGCACCTTCTCCCAGGTCCGGCCGCCGTCGGTGGTGCGGAAGACGCCCCGTTCGGCGTTGGGACCGAAGGCGTGGCCCAGCGCGGCCACGTAGACGATGTCTGGGTCCTGGGGGTGGATGCGGATCTGGCCGATGTGGTGGGTGTCTCGCAGGCCCACGTTGCGCCAGGTCTTGCCCCCGTCCGTGGACTTGTAGACGCCGTCGCCCCAGCTCACATCGCCGCGGATGGTGGCCTCGCCAGTGCCCACGTAGATCACGTTGGGATCGGATTCCGAGACCGCGATGGCCCCCACCGAGGCGCTGCTCAGGTAGCCGTCGGAGATGTTCTCCCAGTAGACGCCGCCGTCGATGGTCCTCCAGACGCCCCCGGCCACCCCGCCGAAGTAGAAGACGTTGCGCTGGGTGGGGTGGCCGCAGGCCGCCACCACCCGGCCACCCCGGGGCGGCCCGATGCAGCGAAAGGTCAGGGCGTTCCAACCCTGAAGATCCGGTTGTACAGCCATGGATAGGAACCTCCTGTCAGGTCGTGGGGGAGGGGACAAACCGGTTTAGGCCAGTGTAGCGGAGAGGGAGGAAAAGATCAAACCGAATCCGGCCAAGCGGAACGCGGCTCGAGGCATCCGATGTCCCTCCTGTCCCCCTGGTCGCCGGGTGGGAAAGCCGCCCGGAGCTCGCCCCACAGGCCCGACGGAGGACCGTCCGGCTCCCTGCCCGAAAAAAGGGCGCTCCAGGACTACCCAGAAGGCTCTGGCTGTGATACGATCTCCCTGGAACAGACAGAGGCTTGTCGGTTTCCCGGAAGGGGAACCAAGCCCTCCATCTATCGAACCGGTTTCCCGTGGAGCAGAGACCATGCCGAACACCGCGGCCGTACACCCATCCCAGAGCCCAGGACCTCGCTACCGCATTCCAGGCACCGCCCTGTGGCGCTTCCGCCGGGACCCCCTGACCTTCCTGACCGATCTGGCCCGCGACTACGGCGATGTGGCCCATTTCACCCTGCTGGGACGGGACACCTTCCTGCTCGCCCATCCCGAACACATCCGCCGGGTCCTGGTGGAGGACGCGCACCGCTTCGTGAAGGGGCTGGGCCTGCAGCGGATGCGGCGGGTGCTGGGCCAGGGGCTCCTCACCCAGGAAGGTCCGGCCCATCGCCGGGATCGGCGGCAGATCCAGCCGGACTTCGACCACCGCCGGATGGTGGGCTATGCGGAGATCATGTGGCAGGAGGCCGTGTCCCTGGCCGAGAGCTGGCGACCGGGCCAGGTGGTGGAGGTGGCCCGGGAGATGAACCGCCTCACCCTGTTGGTGGTGGGCAAGGCCCTCTTCCGCACGGATCTGAGCGCCCAGGCCGAGACCATCGGCCAGGCCCTGGACGCGCTGATCCAGGTCACCGAACCCCTGTGGCTGACCTTCGGGCCCTGGCTGGAGCGGACCCCTCTCCCCTCCGCCCGGCGCTACCGCTGGGCCCGAGCCGTGCTGGAACAGGTGGTCCAGACGCTGATCCAGGACCACCGGCAGAGGGGCCCCGCCCCGGATGGGGGCGACGTGTTGGATCACCTGTTGGCCGCCATGGACGCGGGCCAGATGGACCCGCGCACGGTCCACGACCACACCCTGGTGCTGCTCTTGGCCGGCCACGAGACCACGGCCAACGCCCTGGCCTGGACCTGGTGGCTCCTGGCCCACCATCCAGAGGCAGAGGCCCGCCTCCGTGAGGAGGCCCGGAACCTGGAACAGGATCCGCCTGAGAACGCCTGGAAGCGGGTCACCCGGCTCACCTACACCCGGATGGTGCTCCAGGAGGCCATGCGCCTCTATCCCCCCGCCTGGGTCATCGGCCGCTCCCCTTTGGAGGACTATCTCCTGGATGGCCACATGTTGCCCGCAGGGTCGAGCGTGCTGATGAGCCAGTGGGTGACCCACCGGGATCCTCGCTGGTATCCGGAGCCCGAACGTTTCCTCCCGGAGCGCTGGTCTGCGGAGGCCCGAAGCGGACGGCCCAAGTTCGCCTACTTCCCCTTCGGCGGCGGCCCCCGAGTGTGCATCGGCGCCCATTTCGCCCAGACCGAGGCGGTCCTGGCCCTGGCAGCCATCGGCGCGCGCTGGCGGCTGCGCCCTCTGGTGGATCGGGTCCAGCCCCAGGCCCGGGTCACCCTGCGTCCCCGGGGCGGCATGCCCATGCAGGTGATGGCCCTGGACAGGTGAGGAGACGGCCGTCGACGGAACGGCTCCTTACCCGCCCCTCGGGGTCGCTCCCGGGATCCTCTCCGCGGCTGCGGCCGCCCACCGCCACAGCTGCCGTCCCAACTCCTGGATCTCCGCCACCCGCAGCGCGGCCAACACCCCCACATAGACGGCCAGGCCACTCCCGCCCACCACCAGCAGGTGGAGCAAGGTGCCCAGCAGGGTGACGGGGTCGCCCAGGAAGAACCGCCACCCCTCGGCCAGACCGCCGAGGGTCCCGGCCATGGCCAGACCGGCGCCCCCCACCTGGAACAGCCCCCTGCGCACCTGTCCACCCAGGCGGCCCACGGTCCAGGCCAGCAGGGCCACCATGATCAGGGCGTGGCTGGCCTGTTTGGCCGTATCCGCCCATACCAGCCCCAGGTAGCCCATGGGCTCCACCAGGGCCCACGCGAGGACCGCGTAGATCCCCACGCTGATGGCCCCCACCGAGGCCGGCAGCCAGGTGTTGTTGCGCGCGTAGAAGGCGTAGTTCAGGAGGAAGTCCACCCCTGCGAAGAGGGCTCCAACCAGGTAGATCCGCAGGGCCTGGGCCACCTGGGCCGTGTCCTGGGCCGTGAACGCCCCCCGCTGGAAGAGGAGCCGGATCACGGGCTCTGCCAGAAGCGCCAGGCCCACCAAGCCGGGCACCAACAACACCAGAACCATGCGCAGTCCTTGGGCCAGGGTACGGCGATAGCCCGCCTCATCCCGGGCTGCGAAATGGCGGCTGAGCCGGGGCAGCGCGGCCAGGGCCACGGCCACACTGATGAGGCCCAGAGGAAGCTGTTGCAAGGTGGTCGCGTTCCGCATCCACGCGATGCTCTGCACCCCTGTACCGCTGGCCAGTCGGCGATCCAGGGCCACCTGGAACTGGGCGATCACCAGCCCAACCGCGATGGGCACATACAGCCCCAGGATGGTCCGCAGGGCCGGGTGGCTCCAGCGCACCTGCAGACGAAGCCCGGCCCGGCGGACGTCCCAGGCCATGACCGCGAACTGGAGACCGCTGCCCAACAGGACCCCGAACACCAGGCTGGTGGCGCCCACCTGAGAAGCCAGGAGGGGAACAGCCAACACCATGCCCCCGTTGTAGATGGCCGTGGCCAGGGCCGGGAAGGTGAAGCGCTGGAGCGCGTAGAGAAGGGCCATGAGGAGTCCGGCCATGCTGGTGAACCAGGCCGCGGGTGCCAACAGCCGGATCCACCGGACCGTCAAGGGGAGCAGGGTGGGATCGAGCTCCTGGAATCCCCCGGCCAACAGCCAGGCCACCTGGGGCGCGGTCCACTGGAGCAGGAGGACCAGCCCGGCCAGGGTCACGGCCAGCAGGCTCGCCAAGGCCCCCACCAGACGGAGCAGCTCCTGGCGCCGGTCGGGGCGGGCGTACTGGCTGAGGACCGGCACCAGGGCCGCGCTCAGCATGCCGCCCACCAGAAAATCGTAGAGCATGGTGGGAACCATGCTGGCCACCGTGAAGGCCGAGACCTGCCCGCTGGCACCGAAGAAGGCCGCGATGAGCATCTCCCGGGCCAGCCCCAGGACCCGGCTGAGGATGTTGCCGATGGCCAGGATCCCCGCGCTGCGGGCCAGCCCCACACCGGAAGAGCCCTGATCCGGGCTCTCGACGCTCGACGGGGAGGAGATGCGGTCAGAGCGGTCAGACATGGCCGGTATTCTAGCACAGGAGCCCCAAAAGAGAACGGGAGCCGCCGGCGCAGCTCCCGTGGGCAGAGGCTCTCCCGCGCGGGGGCTCTGTCAAGAGGTCACGGGTTCCTGGGCCCACTCCTCCCTGGGATCCGGGAACTCCCGGGGATCCACGTGGATGCCTGGATAGCCCTCGGCCTCGGTCTCGGCCAGGAAGCGTTCCGCCTGCATGCCGGCCGCGGCCCCCTGGCCCACGCTGGTGGCCACCTGGCGGTACACCTTGTCCATGATCTCCCCGGCTGCAAAGATACCCGGAATGTTGGTCTGCATCTTGCGATCCACCACCAAATAGCCCTCCGGATCCAGGTGGAGCTTGCCCTGGAAGAGCTCGTTGTTGGGCACGTGGCCGATGAAGATGAAGACCCCGTCGGTGGTCAGCTCCCTTTCCTCGCCGGTGACCACGTCCCTGGCCGTCACCCTGGCCACGGAGCCATCCGGCCCCGGGTGGATGGCGGTGACCACGGTGTTCCACACGAACTCGATCTTGGGGTTCTCGAAGGCCCGCCGTTGCAGGATCTTGCTGGCCCGGAGCTGATCCCGGCGATGGACGATCCGCACCCTTCGGGCGAACTTGGTGAGGAAGAGCCCCTCCTCCACCGCGCTGTCACCGCCCCCCACCACGATGACGTCCTTGTCCTTGAAGAAGAAGCCGTCACAGGTGGCACAGTAGCTCACCCCACGGCCGGTCAGCTCGGCCTCGCCGGGCACGTTCAACTTCCGAGGACTGGCACCGGTGCACAGGATCAGGGACTTGGCCCTGTATTCCTGGCCGCTGGCCGTCCGCACGGTGAAGGGATAGGCATCGACCCCGATCTCCACCACGTGGTCGTACTCCACCGTACAGCCGAAGCGCTCGGCCTGTTGCTTGAAACGTTCCACCAGCTCCGGGCCGCTGAGTCCCTCGGGAAAGCCGGGATAGTTCTCGATCTCGTAGGTCAGGCTTACCTGGCCGCCCAGCTCGTTGCCCGTGATGAGCAGCGGGTTCAGGTTGGCCCGGGCCGTGTAGAGCCCTGCGGTCCAGCCGGCAGGCCCGCTGCCGACGATGATGGTGTTCTCTACCTCCGGCCGTTCACTGCCCTGCTCCTCCGGGACGCCGCCCAGGTTCAGCTCCAACATGATGGTTCCTCCTCGTCCGCGTGCCTCGCTCTGCACGGCACATGGCCGTGCAGAGCCCATTCGCTATACAAAACGTAGTGTATTGTACACCCGCCAGTATCCTCCGTCAAGCAGGGCGCTTCTGTGGTTGAGATTACACCAGACACCCGGGGAGAGGAGCCCGACATCCTGCCCAGATCAGCGCCCCAAGGCCCGAATACCGGAGCCGTGCGGTTGGCCACCTCCTCTCCCCGGGAATTCGGCCCCCTGGAAGACAGCGGCTATAATGGTCCTGTTGCTGAAAACGACGGCAGCAATGGGTCCACCGGACCAAGGAGGCATACACCCCATGATCCCCTCATTTCCCCGCACCCTGCTGATCGGCGACCTGGTGGTGTTGGCCCTGTTGACGTTGCTGGGCTTCGCCACCCACCAGCAGGTGGGCGCCTGGTACCGCATGGCCGTGGTCTTCACCTCGGTGGGCTTCGCCTGGCTGTGGACGGCCCCATGGCTGGGGCTCTTCCGGGAGGACCTGACACGACGGCCGGGACAGATCTGGTGGCGAACGGCCTGGGCCTGGACCCTGGCCGGTCCTCTGGGGCTGGTGCTCCGGGCCATCTGGCTCGACGCGCCGCTGATCCCGCTCTTCGCCATGATCTTCGTGGGGCTGAACGGCCTGGGTTTCGTCCTCTGGCGCACGGCCTACGCCTGGTGGGCAGGACCCCGGACCATGGCCTCGGGGACAGCCCCTTCCCAGATCTGAGCCCCCTTCCCGGTCCGAGGTAACGAGGGAGTTCACCCCAGATCCCCCAGACGGTGCAGCACCAGGGCCGCGGCCACCAGGGCCGCGGTCTCCGCGCGGAGGGTCCGGGGGCCCAGGCTCACGGCCGTCCAGCCCGCGGCCTGGGCTCGTCGGGCCTCCTGGGGTTCCACCCCGCCCTCCGGCCCCACCAACAGCGCGATCCGTTCCCCGGACCGGCCCCCCGTCCAACGGGAGAGGGCATCGCTCAGGTGGGGCTCCACCGCCTGTTCCCACAGGAGCAGACGGAGCCCCTGCCCCTGGGCCACGGCCTGTTCCCAGAGGAGAGGCTCCCCCAGCTCGGGGATCCGGGCCCGGCCACTCTGCTCCGCGGCCTCCCGCAGGATGGCCCGCCAGCGGGGGTATTTCCGGCCCAAGGCCTGGAGAGGACGGACCACCGTCCGTGCGCTGACGACCGGAACGAAGCAGGATACCCCTATCTCCGTCCCCTTCTGGAGCACCCATTCGAACCTCTCCCGCCGCAGGGCACACAGGTAGAGGCTCACGTGCACTCCAGGCTCCGTGTGGAGAGTCCACGCTTCCAACACCCGCCCTCGGGCCTCCCGCCGGTCCAGAGCCGTGATCTCGGTCGGGTAGGCCCGTCCCTGGCCGTCCAGGAGGAGGATGCGCTGGCCCGGCCCCATGCGCAGGACGGTCCGGAGCTGGTGGGACAGGGAGCTCAGGTCCACCTCCTGGTGGGGCTCCAGGGGCCGATCCGTGAGGAAGAAGCGGTGCATGGCCGAAGGGCTCCCTAGGTCCTCAGCTCGGGACAGGTCTGCGGACCACCAGGGCTACCCAGTCCTCCTCCTGGCGCCGCTCCACCCACTCCAGGCCCTGGCGTGCCGCGGCCTCCAGCACCTGGGAGACCTGTTCTCCCTCGTCCAGGATGCCGGACAGGACCAGATGGCCACCCGGAGCCAGCGGTTCGGCCAGGGGCACGTTGTCGTCCACACCGTCCAGGAGGCCCACCAACACCTCGGCCAGGATGTTGGCCACGATGAGGGCGAAACGAGCGGTCCATCCGCTCGGTACACTGGCCTGTTGGATGCAGAGCACGTCTGGGTCCTCGGGGATCCGGTTGCGGCGGGCGTTCTCCTGGGCAGCGGCCACGGCCAGGGGATCGATGTCCGTGGCCACCACAGGCCGGGCCCCCAGCTTCACCCCCGCGATGGCCAGGATGCCGCTGCCGGTCCCCACGTCCAGCAGAGGGCGGCCGGGGCACACGTAGTCCTCCAGCGCGGCCAGGCAGAGGCGGGTGGAGGGATGCAGGCCGGTGCCGAAGGCCATGCCCGGCTCCAGGCGGACCAGCACATCCTCCGGCTCGGGTGTCACCTCCTCCCAGGCAGGTACAACCAGGACCCGTCGCCCCACCCGCATGGGGACGAAGTGCCGTTTCCAGGCCGTGGTCCAGTCCTCCGGCTGGAGGGCTCGGACCGTGGGCTCGGGAACCGGCCAGATCGCGCTCAGGTGGGCCAGGCCTTCCCGGATCCGACGCAGGATCGCCTGTCCCCCAGGACCCGGGCGGACATAGGTCTTCACCACCACCCGGTGTTCTCCGGGGATGGGCCTGCCGAAGTCGTCGAAGCCCGTGGCCTCGATCACGGCGCCGCCGCCTGCCTCCCCGGTTCGACCTTCCGCGTTCCAGTCCACCGGTGGGTTGTAGCGGCTGAAGAGCTCGGCCACGGCCTCCGCGGCCTCGGGATCCACCTCCACCGCGATCTCCAGCAGGGTTGGATGGCGGTTCACAGGGCCTCGTGTCCCAGCAGCTCCTGGATCAGGTGCTCCAGGTCCTCGTCGCTGAAGAAATGGATCACCAGGCGGCCCCGGCCTCCAGGCTGGCGCTCCAGCCGTACCTTGGTGCCCAGCCGCTCCCGAAAGCGGTCCTCCAGGGAACGCAGATAGGTGTCCATGGGCTCGTCCACCGGGGGCTCGGCTTCGGCAGCGGATTCCTGCCGCTGCTCCCAACGCCGGACCAGGGCCTCGGTCTGGCGTACGGTCAGATCGCGGGCCAGGACCTGCTCCAGGGCGGCCTCCATCGCCTGAGGGGTGGGCAGGGCCAGGAGGGCCCGGGCATGGCCAGCGTGGATGGTCCCTTGGGTCAGGGCCTCCTGGACCCGGGGAGGCAGGGCCAGGAGGCGGACCGTGTTGGCCACCGCGGAGCGGCTCCGCCCCACCCGCTCCGCCACCTGGGCCTGGGTCAGGCCGAACTCCTGCATGAGGGCCTGGTAGGCGGCGGCCTCCTCCAGGGGGTTCAGATCCGCCCGCTGCAGGTTCTCCACCAGGGCCCACTCCAGGAGCTGTTGCGGGGTGGCCTCGCGGACGATGACAGGCACCTCCTGCAGGCCGGCCCGCCGGGCTGCCCGCCAGCGGCGCTCCCCGGCCACCAGCCAGTATCCCTCGGTGGACTCTTGGGCCCGGGTGACGATGAGGGGCTGGATGATGCCGTGCTGCGCGATGGACGCGGCCAACTCCTCCAGGGCCTCGGGATCGAAATGGCTCCGGGGCTGGTGGGGATTGGGCTGGATCGCGTCCACCGGGAGCACACGGATGCCTCCGGCCTCGGCCTGGGCCACCAACGTGGAAGCCTGCTCGGGCGGGGCAGCAGAGGAGCCCGCGATGAGAGCGCCCAGGCCACGGCCCAGGCCCCGGCGACGGCGAGGAGACCGGGAAGGGGTGGGTTCCGGGGGTTGGTTCATGCCGAAGCCTCCTTGGACAGCACGGCCTGGCCCTCCATCCGGGCCATGAACTCCCGGGCCAGGGCGGCATAGGCCTGGGCCCCCGCACAGCCAGGGGCGTAGCTCAGGATGGTCTGGCCGTAGCTGGGGGCCTCGCTCAGGCGGACGTTGCGGGGGATGATGGTCTGGAAGGTCTCCTGGGGAAAGAAACGGCGGACCTCGGCCACCACCTGCTGGCTCAGATTGGTCCGGGCGTCGAACATGGTCAGGACCACCCCGGCGATGTGGAGGCGGGGGTTGAGCATATCCCGTACCTGGTGGATGGTGTGGAGCAGGTGGCTGAGCCCCTCCAGGGCCAGGTACTCGCATTGGACGGGGATGAGGACCCCATGGGCCGCGGTGAGGCCGTTCACCGTCAGGAGACCCAGGCTGGGCGGATCGTCCACGAAGATGTAGTCGTAGCGCTCCAGGACCGGGGCCAAGGCCCGGGCCAGCAGGCGCTCCCGGGCCATGAGGCCGGTCATCTCCACCTCGGCGCCGGCCAGATCCACCGTGGCCGGAACCAGATCCAGCCCCACCCGGTCGGTCAACGTGATGGCCTCCTGGATGGGCACCTGTTCGATGAGCACCTCGTAGAGGCTGACGTAGATCCCCCGGGGATCGATCCCCAGGCTGGTGGTGGCATTGCTCTGGGGATCGCTGTCCACCAGGAGGACCTTACGGCCGGCTGCAGCCAGGTAGGCGCCCAGATTCACCGCGGTGGTGGTCTTGCCCACACCGCCCTTCTGGTTGGCGAAGGCGATGACGGTGGCCGTCATGGGTCCGGCTCCCAGGGATGGGCTTCCAGGTAGGCCATGACCTGTTCATGGGTGGGCACCCCGTCCACTCCGGGGGCCTCCACGCCGAAGGACGCGGTGACATTGGCGTATCGAGCCGCGTGGAGCGGATCGCCGGTCTCCCGGAGCCGGATCAGGAACGCGGTGGTGAAGATGTCCCCGGCCCCTGTGGGGTCCACCTCCTGTGCAGGGCGAGGAGGCACCGGCACCACCCGCAGCTCGCCGTCCGGCTGTCGCCAGTAGACCGTGCTCCCTTCCTTGTACCGGGTGAGGACCACCAGGGGCAGGGCCGCCACGTAGGGCTCCAGCCGGGTGAGGTCGAACTGGATGTCCTCGATGGAGAGGACCAGGGCATCCAGATGGGGCAGGAAGGCCTCCGCGTCCTCCCAGGGCTTGGGATAGACCCGGCCCGCGCCATCCCAGCGGCGCATCCAGCCCTGGGGGATGGCCCCCAGGAGGGTCTGGTGGGGAAAGGACGCGGCCACGTCTGGGGGGATCTCATCCACCAGGGGGCCCAGCAGCGTCACCGGCACCTGGCGCAGGTGGGCCGGGATCTCGTCGGCGGTGATGGGCGGGCAGGGGGTGTAGACGTACTGGATGCGCCCCTGGGGGGTGTAGAGGTTGGCAAAGGTGGTGGTGGCCGGGCTGGGCAGCACGTGGAGCTCTGCGACCTGGGCCAACATCGAGAGGTCCACATCGTTCCCGGCCCGGGTGACGATGGCGGGCCGTTTGCCCAGCCGATGGGCGGTCATGGCCGCGAAGCTGACCGTGCCGCCCAGGCGATAGGTGCGGCAACAGGGATCGTTGGTGGGGATGTCCCGGGTCACCGCGCCGATGGCGAGAAAGTCCACCGGTTCGGGGCCAGATGGCATCATCGAAGTCGGCTCCACAGGGTTCTGGGCAGGGAGAGAGGGGCAACAAAAAACCCCACCAGGCGGATCCACCTGGTGGGGTCCATTGTACTGTCTCCGCGTTCATTTGGGCAAGATCTGCACTTTGCGCCGGTCGCCTTCGCCCACGCTCTGGGTGTAGACCTGGGGATGATCCCGCAGGGCCAGGTGGATCTGGCGGCGATCTGCCGCGGGCATGGGCTCCAGGGCCACGCCGCGGCCGCTGCTCACCACCTGCTCGGCCAGGCGGAGGGCCAATCGCTGGAGCCGCTCGGCCCGCTCCTCCCGGTAGTCGTTCACGTCCACGATCAGGGGGATCCACCGGTGGATGCGTTGGTTCACCATGAGGCGCACCAGGTACTGGACGCTGGCCAGGGTCTGGCCATGGCGTCCGATGAGCATCCCCAGGTCATCGCCCACCACGTTGAGCCGGATCACCGGCTCGGTCCCCTGGTCGGGGTCCAGGAAGTGGAGCTCCACCCGGGCCCGGATGCCCATCAGGTCGACCATCTCGGTCAGGAGGTCCCGGGCCAGCTGGCCGATCTCCTGGGGAGAGGGGAGGGGAGGAGGCGGGGAAGGGGTCGCCTCCGCCGAGAGCGGGGCGGCCTGGGCAGGGCCGGGGGCCGGGAGCTCCTCCTGGGAGGCCGAGAGATCGGACGCCGGGCCCTCCGGGGCTTCCTGCTCCGAGGGAGCCGACGACACCTCGGGCTCCGCCGGCTTGGCGACCTCCTCGGATGTCGGTGCGGGGGAATGCCTGGGGATCAGGCGGACGATGGCGTCCGTGCGGCCGATGCCCAGGAGGCCGCGGCTTCCCTTGCGCACCACCTGGACCTCCACATCCTCGGGCTGAAGGCCCAGCTCCTGCAGGCCCAGGGCGATGGCTTCGTCGACGGTTGGCGCAGTGAACTCGTAGGGCTGCACAGACATGGACTATTTCCTCTTCCGGCGGCGACGGGTGGAACGGGCCGGTCTGGACGGTCGGGGGCTCTTGGCCGTGCTCTCCACAGAGGTGGCCTCCTGGGAGCGGGCTTCGGGCGCCTCGGTGTCCGCGCCGTTGGGGTTGACCGGGGCCTCCTTCGGGGCCTCCACCGAGGCGGGCAGGGCCTTGGAGCCGGTCTGCCAACGATCCATGGCCATCTGCTGGGCCATCTGGAGGAGGTTGCTGGTGACCCAGTAGAGGGTCAGGCCGGCCGGCACCTGGAGGGTGAAGAAGCCAAACATGAGGGTCATCATCAGGGTCATCTGCTTCATCATCCCGGCCTGGCTATCGTCCGCGGACGGCGTCATGGCCGTGGTCATCTTCTGCATGTAGAACTGGGAGACGATGAGCAGGACCGGCAGAACCAGGTACGCGGCCAGGGTGCCGTACTCTCCGTTCTGGAGGAGCCGGGGAATCCAGCCCAACCCCTCGGTGAACCGGGGAAAGCCCAGGTTCGGGATCCAGAAGAACCGGGCGTCCTCCAGCTGAGGTCCCAGGGCCACCAGGGCCGAGTAGAGGCCAAAGAGGATCGGCATCTGGATCAGCAGGGGCAGACAGCCGCTGAGCGGGTTGACCCCGGCCTCCTGGTAGAGCTTCATCTGCTCCTGGGCCAGCTTCTCCCGGTTCTTGCCGTATTTCTTCTGGAGGGCCTGGAGTTTGGGCTGCAGCTCCCGCTGGGCCTGCATGCCCCGGATCTGGCTCAAGGTGAGGGGGAAGAGGATCACCCGGATGATGAGGGTGAAGAGGATGATCGCGAAGCCCCAGGGGTAGGGCGTGCCCATGTCCGCGAGGACCCGGTACAGAGCCAGCAGGGCCTTGGCCAGGGGCCATACCACCAGGGTCTGCCACCATCCGGAGGGCGGGGTGTTGGCCACATCGGCCCCCTCCCGGGGCACCCCACACCCGCTGAGGGCCCACAGAGCCACCAGCAGGACGAATAAGAGGATCCAGTGCTTTCGTTTCACAGGTGCTCTCCTGCTCGGAGTCGAGACCAGCCAAAGACCGGGTGGCACCGGAGGATCATGGGACCGGATCGTAGCCGCCTGGATGGAAGGGATGACAACGGACCAGCCGCCTGAGCCCCATCCATCCCCCCCGCAACACCCCATAGCGCTCCACGGCCTGGTAGGTGTAGTGGGAGCAGGTAGGGTAGAAGCGACAGTTGCTCCCCAGCCAGGGCGAGACAAAACGCTGATAGGCCCGGATCAGGGCCAACACCCCGCGGCGCATGGCTATCCCCTCTCGGTGGACGCCTGGACCCAGGGTTCGTCCGCGGCCTCCTTCAACAAAGAAGCCCGCCGAAGCAGGCGGGCAACGGCGGCATCGATGGCGTGGAAATCCACCTCTCGAATGGGAGCCCGCGCGATGAAGACCACGTCCCACCCGGGTTCGATCTGGCCCATCCGCAGACGTACTGCCTCTCGCAGACGGCGTTTGACCCGGTTGCGCACCACAGCCTTGCCGATCCGACGGCTGACCGAGAAGCCGAAGCGGCTGTAGGGCAGGTCGTTGGGCAGAGCACAGAGGACGAGGAGCCGATCGACGTAGGAGCGCCCCTTGCGGCGAACCTCCTGGAAACGCGCCTTCTCCCGCAGGCGATACCGGCGTTTCACGGGCCGACCGGAGGGAGACCGGACCGGCCTCACCAGGTCCGTTTGCGCAGGCTCAGGCGGACCGCCAGGCGCTTGCGGCCCTTCAACCGTCGGCGCTTGAGCACCTTGCGCCCCCCCGGGGTGGACATCCGTCGACGGAACCCATGGACTCGAAGGCGCTTGCGGGTCTTGGGCTGCCAGGTTCGCTTGGGCATGGCGTATGGCTCCTCACGGCTCTGCAGCGAGCCGACATCCCGGAGAGTCGGCTCGACCTGTCTTCGGTTCTTCGGATGGATCGAGCGGCACCGGGTCCACAACCCTGCCACCCACGCGGTGCCAAGGGAAAATTATACGTTGAAGGGAAGACGGATGTCAAATGGTACGGAACCTGCGCCGCCGATGTTCCAGCCGCGGAGATCCTGGACGGATCGCCCCCTGAACCCCTTCGAAGGCCTCGAGCCCCCTCAGGAGCTTGGGAAAACGGAGCGCCTGTGCTATCCTATGGGCGACGCCCCCGAAACAGCTCCGAACTCCAGAGCCCAGGGATGCCGTCATCACCTTCCGAACCGAGGGCCGACATGCCGGCAGGAGAACGACGTTCCAGGCCCCATCCAAGGACCCGCCCATCATCCCGTCCCGAGGAGCCGCCTGCAGCCGCGGCCGCCTCCCCTCCCTCCTCGGCCCAGCTCCGCCAGTGGCAGGAGGCCGAGAGCCTGTTGGACGAGCTCTATGCACCGGGCCTGGAGGCCGCGCTGGGAAACGGCCCAGAGAAGGACCGCTCTGCGGAGGGCGCGGAGAGCCCCGGATCGCCCCCGGAGGCCGCGGCGGAGATCCTGCCCCTCTCGGAGCTCGCGTCCGCGGTCTCGGCCGAGGAGCTCGCCGCGTCGCCCCCTCCCGCTGCCGAGCCCCCCACCCAGCCACCGCCCGCCAAATGGTCTCCCCAGGCCGAAGAGCTGGATCCCCTGCAGACGGAGATCCAGGACCTGATGGGCACCTCCTTCCGCCCGGTCCCCTCGCCCGCCGCCCCGGAGACCGCGCTCTCCCCGCCGGCCCAGGAGCCGGCCACCTGGTCCCAGGGCCGTTCCGCTGCCGGGGCCGACCGCCTGGCGGCCTCGGGCTCCCAGCCCCTCTCCGCCCCGGCCCCCTCCACAGGCCCCGAGGAGCTTGAGACCGCCCGTCTCCCCTCGGAGATGCCCCCCGCGGCCTTTGCCCTGGAGGAGGAGATCCGGCAGCTCTACGCTGCCCTCACCCAGGAGATGTCGGCCCGGCAGGGGCTGACCGGCCACGCCCTCTCCCTGCTGCGGGAGGCCCGGACCATTGTCCTCACCCAGCCGGAGCGGCTGGCCCGGGCCCAGTCCAACGTCCACCAGGTCCGGAGCCTGTTGGAGGCGGCCCAGGCGGAACGGCGCCGATCCCGCCGGGCCGGGATGACCCTGCTCCTGTACCTGGGCGCCGTGCTGGCCCTGAGCGGGGCCATGCTGGGCTTTCTCTACACCCAGGCCGATCCGGTGACACGGTTCAGCCAAGCCTTCTGGGGAGAGGGCTCCCGCTTGGCCCTGTACACGCTGCCGTTCCTGGGGGCCTTCTGGGCCGGCGGGGCCGGCGCGAGCCTGTCCGCGCTGCGCTCCCTGCTCGGCGATCTTCGGATCGGCCAGCTCTTCGACGGACGGCTCACCCTGCGCTACCTGCTCCAGCCGGTGATGGGCTTCGTCCTGGCGGTGCTCACCTTCCTGACGGTGGCCTTCACCCTGAACAGCCTGGCCATCCCCTGGGTGACCCATCGCTGGCTTCCGTTCCTCCCACCGGTGCTGGCCTTCCTGGCCGGGTACGGCCAGCTCCTGGTCTACGGCCTCCTGTTCCAGTTTCTGCGGTTCCTCACCTTCCGCCCCCGACGCCGCCGAGGGCCCGGATAACCCCCCGTGCCCCTGCCATGGATGCCCCGTCCCTGGACCGCCCCCTTTCCCCAGCCCCGCCCCCCGCGGCCGCGGGGGAGCCTCGGGCAACGGCCGGCGCCCCTCGCTTTGTGGAGGTGGTGGTGGATGTGCCCATCCGGCGCGCCTTCGGCCCCACATCCCCTCCCCCGCCCGAGGGAACGCCCCAGGCAGACGCCCACGCCCTGGGGGGCGGGCCGGCCCACCTCCAGACCTTCCACTATCACCTGCCCCCAGAGCTCCTCTCCGTGGTGGAGCCCGGCCACCTGGTCTGGGTGCCCTTTGGGCCCCGGCATGTCCAGGGGATCGTGGTGCGCCGGGTGGATGCCGCGCCGGTAGCCACCCGGGCCGTCCACCGGCTGGCCCGACCCAGGCCGGTGTTGCTGCCCGTCCAGATAGAGCTGGCCTTCTGGATCGCGGACTACTACGTGGCCCCCCTGGCCCAGGCCGTGCGCCTCTTCCTGCCGCCCGGCCTGTTGCAGCGCCGCCCGGATCGTCCTGGGGTACGGGCCAAGCACGAGGAGCTGGTGGAACTGCTGGTGCCCCCCGAGGCCATCCCCCAGGCCCTGGGACGGCTGGGCCGGGAGAGCCAGGCGGCCCGGGTGCTGGCCCTCCTCCTGGAGCGCCCCACCGAACGGATCCCCCGGGAGGCCCTGCGGGGCCTGGGCGTCCGGGGCACCGGCCCCCTACGGCGCCTGGCCGAGGCGGGCTGGATCGGCTGGGATCGGACCGCGGTCTGGCTCACCACCTCCCCGGAGGCCGCGGAGGCCGGCCTCCGGGCCCTCCGGGGCACGGACCGCTACATGCCGGTGTTGAGGGCCCTGGCCCAGGCCGGACGCCCCCTGTGGAAACGCGAGCTCTACGCCCAGGTGGCCACGGACCGGGCCACCCTGCGGCGCCTGGAACAGGCCGGGCTGATCCGAGTCCGCACCCAGGTGCGCTACCGAGATCCCCTGGCCGGCCGGGCCTACCCCACCACCGAGCCCCCGGTGCTCACCGCCCAACAGGAGAGGGTATGGCAGGCCATCCAGGACACGGCCTTCGGCCAGGAGCGGATCCTGCCGGCCCGTTTCCTGCTCCACGGCGTCACCGGGAGCGGCAAGACCGAGATCTACCTGCGGGCCATCCAGGCAGCCCTGGAGCGTGGACGCCAGGCCCTGGTGCTGGTGCCGGAGATCGCCCTGACCCCCCAGACGGTGGCCCGGTTTGCCGGCCGCTTCCCGGGCCGGGTGACCGTGGTCCACTCCGAAATGAGCCCCGGAGAGCGATACGACGTCTGGCGACGCATCCGGGACGGCCAGGTGGATGTGGTGGTGGGCCCCCGGAGTGCCCTGTTCAGCCCCCTGCCACGGCTGGGGCTCATCGTGGTCGACGAGGAACACGAGGCCGCCTACAAACAGGACGCGGAGGCCTGGGGCAGCTACACGGTCTTCTACGACGCGCGCACCGTGGCCCAGGAGCTGGCCCAGCGCACCGGCAGCCTCCTGATCCTGGGCAGCGCGACCCCCTCCCTGGAGGCCTACCACCGGGCCCAACAGGGCGAGATCGTCCTCCTGGAGATGCCCGAACGGGTGGCCGGACATGGCCATCGGCAAGCCGACGGCCCCCCTGCCGCGTACACAGAGCTGCCCCCCGTGGAGATCGTGGACATGCGCCAGGAGCTGCGGGCCGGCAACCGGAGCATCTTCAGCCGCTCCCTCCAGGCAGAGCTCCACGCCACCCTGGACGCGGGCGAACAGGCCATCCTCTTCCTGAACCGCCGCGGTTCCCGGACCTTCGTCATGTGTCGGGACTGCGGCCACGTGGAGAGATGCCCCGGCTGCCAGGTCCCCCTGACCTATCACGAGGGGGCCCAACGGCTGATCTGCCACCACTGCAGCCGACGTTTCCCCATTCCCCAGATGTGCCCGGAATGTGGGGGGCGGCGCATCCGATACTTCGGCACAGGCACCCAACGCATCCAGGAGCTGGTGCGCCAGATCGCGCCCCGGGCCCGGATCCTCCGCTGGGACCGGGACGTGACCGGCCGCAAGGGCAGCCACGAGGCCATCCTGGAACGCTTTGCCGCCCACCAGGCGGATGTGCTCATCGGCACCCAGATGATCGCGAAGGGACTGGACCTCCCCCTGGTCACCCTGGTGGGGGTCGTCTCCGCGGACGTGGGCCTCTACCTGCCGGATTTTCGGGCCGCGGAGCGGACCTTCCAGCTCCTGACCCAGGTGGCCGGCCGGGCCGGGCGCAGCGCCCGGGGGGGGCGGGTGATCTTCCAGACCTATACGCCGGAGCACTACGCGATCCGGGCCGCGGCCGAACACGACTACCATGCCTTCTACCAACGGGAGATGGCCTTTCGCCGGGAACAGGGCTACCCCCCGGTCCGCCGCCTGGCCCGGCTGCTGCTGTGGGAGCGCCACCCGAAGAAGGCCCAGGAGAAGGCCCAACAGATGGCCGCGGCCCTGCGCAGCCGGGCCAAGGCCCTGGACCAGGACCCGGCAGAGGTCCTGGGGCCCGCGCCGGCCTTCTTCGCCCGCTATCAGGGATACTATCGATGGCAGATCCTGGTACGGGCCCCGGATCCGGCTCGGCTCCTGCGGGGCATGGACATCCCCTTCGGCTGGCGAGTGGACGTGGATCCCATGTCGGTGCTGTGAGGAGTCGTCGGTCCGGCCATCCGGGCTCCCGGCCCCCAACCCCCGAGCCTCGACCGCGCGAGCGGCAAGGAGTGTGAACCCGTGACCACCCAACTACCCGCGTTGCCGGAGCACGAGCAGGACCGCTGGCTCACTCTGCGGGAGGCCAGCGATCTGCTGGGAGTGCACTACACCACCCTGCGGAGCTGGGCAGACCGGGGGCTGATCCCGGTGTTCCGTACCCCCGGAGGGCACCGCCGCTTTCGCCTGAGCGATGTCCGTCGCTTTCTGGCCGCCCGGATCCAACAGCACACGCCGGTGGCCATCAACGGCGTCATGCAACAGGCCCTGCTCCGGGTCCGCTCGGAGCTGGAGCGGACCCCGGTGGAGACGGTGGCCTGGCGGGCCCACCTGAGCGAGGAGGAGCGCCAGGCGAACCGGGAACGGGGACGCCGGCTCTTCGCCCTGGCCTTGAACTACGTCCTGCGCCAAGAACAGCGAGAGGAGCTCCTGGAGGCCGGTCGGAAGCTGGGGCGCCTCTACGGCATGGAGGCGGTCCAGGCCGGGCTCTCCCTGGTGGAGGCCGGTCGGGCCGTCCAGTTCTTCCGCCGCCTGATCCTGGAGGCCGTCCGCCGAGATGAGAGCCTGGACCCCGAGGACGTGCGCATCCGGCAGATGCTGGCCCATTTCCTGGACGAGGTCCTCTACGCGGTGCTGGAAGGATACGAGGAGGCGAAGGAACAGAGGCGATCCTGAGGCCTGCCCAGAACAGCCAGATCGAAGCCCCCCGGCCATCGGGCCCACAGGCCGAACAGCGTCTGAGGGGATGGCCTGGCCCGGGCCGGACAGCCCCCTCACCCATGCCGTACCAACTGGACCAGGGCCTCTCGCACCCGGCCCCCGGCCCTCTCCAGGGCGGCCTGGGCCTCGGCAGCCCCCGTTCCGCTGATGCCCATCACCACAGCCACCTTCACCTGCCAGCCGCTGGCCTCCAGAAGCTCCCGGGCCTGGACCTCGTCCACGCCCACCAGGTCCATGACCATGCCCACCGCGCGCCGGCGCAGCTTCCGATTGGCGGGCTGGACATCCACCATGCGGTTGCCGTAGACCTTGCCCAGCCGCACCATGGCTCCGGTGCTCAGCATGTTCAACACCAGTTTCTGGGCCGTCCCGGCCTTGAGGCGGGTGGACCCGGTCAACACCTCGGGGCCCGTGAGGGCGAGAATGGGGATCTGGGCCTCGGCCAGGAGGGGCGTATCCGGGTTGCAGGCCACGCCGATGGTCACCGCGCCCAGGCCGTTGGCATGGCGCAGCCCGCCCAGGACATAGGGGGTACGGCCGCTGGCGGCCAGCGCGACGAGCACATCCGGGGGCCGAAAGCCGTGGGCGGCCAGGTCTGCGGCCCCCTGGTCCGGGTCGTCCTCGGCGCCCTCCACGGATTGGGTCAGCGCGGTGGGTCCGCCGGCGATGAGGGCCACGGCCCGGCCCGGTTCCAGGCTGAAGGTGGGGCCCAGCTCCGCGGCGTCCAGGGCACCCAGGCGCCCGCTGGTGCCCGCCCCCTGGTAGAAGAGGCGTCCGCCCTGGGCCATCCCCTCTGCAATGGCCTGGATGGCCCGGGCGATCTGGGGCAGGGCCTCGGCCACCGCGGCGGGGACACCGGCATCCTGGCGGTTCATCAGCCGAGCCAGCTCCAGAGGGGCCAGCCGGTCCAGCTCCTGGCTGAGGGGGTTGGGCTGTTCGGTCGGCGGGAGCACCATGATCGATCCTTTCGTTTGTGGTGAAGGCTTGGCACCCGGTATAATACCACGGGTTGGGCTGTGACCGCGGCCACCGAGCCCCGGGCCCCTTGCGAGACAGGCCGGTTCCCCTCCCAGGGCCGGAGCGCTATCCATCCGAACAGAGGCGACCATGGCATTCGGCTTCCTCGGCAAGAACATCGGCATCGATCTGGGCACCGTCAACGTGTTGGTCTACGTCCAGGGCCAGGGGATCGTGATCCACGAGCCTTCGGTGGTGGCCATCCAGGTGAACATGGACCCCATGAAGGTGGTCGCGGTGGGCCACGAGGCCTACGACATGCTGGGCCGCACCCCCGAGAGCATCGAGGTGGCCCGGCCCCTGCGCAACGGCGTCATCGCGGACTTCGTGGTCACCGAGCGGATGTTGCGCCACTTCATCGAGAAGATCGTGGGGCGGTTTCCCCTGGTGAAGCCCCGGGTGATGGTCTCCACCCCTAGGGGCGTGACCAGCGTGGAGGAGCGGGCCGTCCACGATGCCGCGCTGGAGGCCGGTGCCGGCGCGGCCTACCTGATCCCCGAGCCCCTGGCCGCGGCCTACGGGGCCGGGCTGCCCATCGGCACCCCCACGGGCAACATGGTGGTGGACATGGGCGGCGGGACCACCGAGGCCGCGATCGTCTCCATGTACGACATCGTGGTGTGGAGCAGCGTTCGGGTGGGGGGCAACCGCCTGGACGAGTCCATCATCCACTACGTGCGCAAGAAGTACAACCTCCTCATCGGCGACCAGACCGCGGAGGAGATCAAGATGGCCATCGGCTCGGCCCTGCCCCTGGAAGAGGAGCGGCGCATGGAGGTCAAGGGCCGGGACCAGATCACCGGCCTGCCCAAGACCATCGAGATCACCAGCAGCGAGGTCACCGAGGCCATGGCCGAGCCCCTCCAGGCCATCGTGAGCACGGTCCGGGCGACCCTGGAGAAGGCCCCTCCGGAGCTGGCCGCGGACATCATCGATCGGGGGATGGTGCTCACCGGTGGGGGGGCCCTGTTGCGGAACATCGCCCGGCTGTTGACCCAGGAGACGGGGGTGCCCGTCTACGTGGCCGAGAACCCCATGGCCTGTGTGGCCCTGGGCGCCGGCCGTGCCCTGGAGAACTACGAGATCATGCGCCGCAGCCTGCCCACGGTGAGCTACTAGTGCCCATGGCCGCCCCCATCCCCCCAGCGCGGCCCCGGGCCGATGCCCCAGGGCCGCAAATTCCCCGGCCGACCTCAATTTTGCTTGCAACCTGTTTGACAAACATCGGAATTGGGATTACAATGAAAGCGTTGTACCCGGCCTGATTGGCAACTTCTGTTGTCACATCAGGATTCCATAGCTTTCCATGTGTTTGAGCTGCCCATCTGTCTGCTGTCTCTGTTCGCGCGACATCCCAGGCCCACATCTCCGTGAACCCATCCACCGAACGCACCGTCGTCAGCACCGAAAAAGCCCCGGCCGCGGTCGGCCCCTACTCCCAGGCCGTGGTGGCCGGTCCCTTGGTCTTCACCTCCGGCCAGATCGGCATCAACCCTCTCACCGGCCAACTGCGCATCGGCATCGAGGAGCAGACCCGGCAGGTCCTGGCCAATCTGGCGGCCGTGTTGGAGGCCGCCGGCTCCGGCATGGACCGGATCCTCAAGACCACCATCTTCCTGACCGACATCGCGGAGTTCGCCACGGTCAACCGGATCTACGAGGAGGCCTTCCGCGGCGATCCCCCGGCCCGCAGCACCGTCCAGGTGGCCGCGCTTCCCCTGGGGGCCCTGATCGAGATCGAGGCCATCGCCCTGGTGACGTAGCCGGCCCGCCGTCGGCTCGATGGGAGTCCCCTCGCCCGGACGACAGCGGCCCCTCCCCCCGGCCTATCCCGACCTTCCAGGGTCGGTTCCACATAGAGAAGCCGTGAGGTCGATGTCCGTAGATCGTGTGCCAGGCTTGTTCCCATTTGCACAGATGCAGCGGGAGCACTATAATCGCGTGGACTGAGACATTCTTGTTCCGGAGGTAGTTTCCCACCCATGTCTACCCAAACACAGACCACCATGGACCCCACCGACACCCCATTTGGCATGGACCTCGGCGAAGACGTCCCGCTGTTCCAGGACGAGGAGGTCTTCGCCGAGGACCATCCCATGGCCCAGCTTCTCCAGGAATTCGAGGAAGCCGGGCTCCTGGAACCCCACAGCGGTGACATCCGTCAGGGCGTCATCGTGGAGAAGCGCTCCAGCGAACTCCTGGTGGACATCGGCTACAAGTCCGAGGGCATTGTCACCAGCCGGGAGCTGGACCGGCTGGGCCCCGAGGAGGTGGCCAAGCTCTCCGTGGGCGACGTGGTCCCGGTCTACATCCTCCGGGAGGACCGGGAGGGCAACGTCCTCCTCAGCATCGCCCGGGCCCGGGCCGAGGAGGACTGGAAGCGGGCCGAGGCCCTCCTGGAGAGCCAGGAGACCTTCGTGGGCACGGTCAGCGGGTACAACCGCGGGGGCGTGATCATCCGCATCGGGCTGGTCCGGGGCTTTGTGCCGGCCAGCCAACTGGCCAGCGAGAGCCAGGCCCAACAGCTCACGGACGTGGACCAGGAGGAGCGCTGGGCCCGGCTCATGGGCAAGGAGATGCGGGTGAAGGTCATCGACCTGGACCGAAAACGCAACCGTCTCATCCTCTCCGAGCGGCTGGCCATGCGGGAGTTCCGCCGGCAGCAGAAGGAGAAGCTGCTGGAGGAACTGGAGGAAGGGGCCATCATGGAGGGGGTGGTGAGCAGCCTGGCCGACTTCGGCGCCTTCGTGAACCTGGGCGGCGCGGACGGCCTGGTCCACCTGAGCGAGCTGAGCTGGGAGCGGATCAGCCACCCCAGCGAGGTGGTGGAGATCGGCCAGAAGGTCCAGGTCCAGGTGATCAGCGTGGACCGAGAGCGCAAGCGGATCGGCCTGAGCCTCCGCCGTCTGCAGCCCGAACCCTGGACCGTGGTGGCGGAACAGTACCAGGTCGGCCAGATCGTCCGGGGCATCATCACCAAACTGGTGAACTTCGGCGCCTTTGCCCGCCTGGTGGACGTGCCGGTGGAAGGGCTGATCCACATCAGCGAGCTCTCCCATCAGCGGATCAGCCACCCCAAGGAGGTGGTCTCCCCCGGGGAGGAGCACGAGCTGCGCATCATCCGCATCGAGCCCGAGCGCAAGCGGCTGGGGCTCAGCCTGAAGCAGGCCCTGCCCGAGGAGGAGACCGTGGAGGTGGATTGGGAGCCGGTGCCCCTGGAGGAGAGCGGGGCCGCGGAGACGGGCTCCGCGGCCGTGGAGGAGGCCGCCCCGGAGCTCGCGGAAGGACCGGCCCCCTTGCCCGAGAGCGAGGAGGAGCCCGTGGCCGGCTGAGTCCACCCCAGCCCCGTCGTCGGCCCGAGAGACGAAGACCCTTTGCTCCACCGTGCGCACGGCGCAGCCCCACCCGGTTGCGCCGTGTTCTCTTTTTTTCGGACCATCGCAATTCGGGCCATCGCAAGGGGGCCGGGATCCCGTATTGACAAAAGCCGCGCCCCCTCGTTACAATTAGGC
>JALSIX010000025.1 GCA_026989655.1 Caldilineaceae bacterium | reverse complement strand
GAGGGCCACCAGGACCATCGGTTCGCTCCACACGGGCATCTTCTTCCTTTCGGTGGGTCAGATCCTGGGATCCACGCACGGATAGAGCGCGTCACCAGGGTGGGGGCCCCTGGGCATTGCCCTCGGCTGCTCGGGGTTTTCCACACCCTTCTTCGGCCGGGCCCCATCCTCCCTGTTCGTCGCGTGGTGCGTGTGATGGTATTATACCGCGGCGGGCCTCCTTGGGCTGCTCAGCCCCCCTGGGCAGCTCTGGATGTCTCTGCCCGTCCGTCCGGGTGGACCGCCGGCTCCGCGCGGTTCGCCATGTCCACTTTCAGGAGACGAGCCATGGCACAAGGACGGAGATGGGGGCTGTCTGCCCAGACGGCCATGCGGTTCGTGGTCCTGTTGGGGCTGGTCAGCCTCTTCGGCGACCTGACCTATGAGGGGGCTCGCAGCATCACCGGCCCCTACCTGGCCGTGCTGGGGGCCAGTGCCGCGGTGGTGGGCTTCACCGCGGGCCTGGGCGAGCTGGTGGGCTACGGGCTGCGTCTGGTATCGGGCTACATCAGCGACCGCACCCGTCGCTACTGGGCCCTGACCCTGGTGGGGTATGCGGTGAACCTGTTGGCCGTTCCGGCTCTGGCCCTGGCTGGGCGGTGGGAGGTGGCCGCGGCCTTCATCGTCGCGGAGCGGCTGGGCAAGGCCATCCGCACGCCGGCCCGGGACGCCATGCTCTCCCATGCCACCCGCCAGATGGGACGGGGCTGGGGATTTGGTCTCCACGAGGCCATGGACCAGGTCGGTGCGGTGCTGGGCCCATTGGTGGTGGCCGGGGTGTTGGCTGCCCCGGTGCAGGACTACCGCCGGGGCTTTCTGGTCCTGGGGATCCCCGCGGTGGGGGCCCTGGCCCTCCTGGGGCTGGCCCGCCTCCTCTATCCCTGCCCCCAGGCCTTGGAGCCCCAGGCGGTGCCCCTGGAGAGACAGGGGATCCCCCGGCGTTTCTGGCTCTATCTGGTGGGGGCGTCCCTGGTCGCGTTCGGCTACGCGGACTTCCCCCTGATCGCCTACCATCTCCAACAGGTGGGGCGGATCCCTGCCTCTGGGATCCCACTGGTCTATGCCACGGCCATGGCCGTGGACGCGGTGGCCGCGCTGTTCTTCGGTCGCCTCTTCGACCGGGTGGGACCGCCTGTCCTGGTGGGTGGGGCTCTGGTGGCGGCGTTCTTCGCCCCCCTGGTCTTCCTGGGTGGTGCCGTGGCGGTCTGGCTGGGCATGGTCCTGTGGGGGGTGGGCATGGGAGCCCAGGAATCGGTCATGCGGGCCCTGGTGGCGGAGATGACGCCCCCGGACCGTCGGGGGGCTGCGTACGGGCTCTTCAACGGCGGCTATGGGTTGGCCTGGTTCCTGGGCAGCGTGGTCCTGGGGGCGTTGTACGATCGCTCGCCCGGGGCCCTGGTGGCGCTCTCGGTGTCCAGCCAGGTGGTCGCGGTGATCCTGTTGGGGGCTCTGCTGCGGCGTCGGTGACCGGGATCCCGTTCGGCCTCTTCTCGGGATGGGGAAAACGTCCCCATCCCCGTTCTGCCCAGGGGGACGGGCACCACGGCCCGGGGGGAACGCCGCCGCCGTCGACCGCCAGGGTGGCCGGATGGGGCACAGGGAGGAGGGCTTGGTCGGATCCTTGTCCTGAGGTGGGGCATGCGCCCGGACGCGATGAGGCACCGCTCTGTGCCCTGGGAGGGGGAAGCGGTGCCTCGGTCGGTCCGGGACGAGATGGAGATCTCGGACGCTACCGGGTCTCTCGGAAGATCACGTGTCGTCGCACGACGGGATCGTACTTGCGCAGCTCCAGGCGCTGGGGATCGTTGCGCCGGTTCTTCTGGGTCAGGTAGACGTAGGAGCTCTCCGTGCTGCGCAGCTTGACCCAGATCCGGGGTCCCTTCTTGGCCATGGTTGCCCTCCTCACACGACGCTCGTCTCTCGGCCGTACCGGTGCCTGCAACCTTGCCATTATACCCGGCCCGAGGACAGGGGGCAAATTCTGCGGGGGTTCCGGCGTTATCCCTCCCCGGAGGAGGCCTCGTCGCGCTGGGCGATCCGCTCGATGGGCAGGGCGTGGCACACATGGCCGTCCCGGCCCTCCAGGGTGACCGCGGTGCACAGGGCGTTGAGCACGGCCTCTTCCACCGCTTCCACCACGGCCTGGAAGAGGAGCCGCATGGCCCGAGGTTCGTCCGCCAGGAGGGCGGCCGGAGCGGTCAGGGAGACCGGCCGGTGGGGCAGGCGGCGGGCGGTGCTGAAGGCGATGACGAAGTCGCCGCTGCCGGGGTCGAAGAGGCTGCCGGTTCGGGCCAGGCCCGCCTGGGCTCGGACGCAGAGCCGGCGGAGCTGGCGGGCGTCCAGGGGCGCGTCCGTGGCCAGGACCACCATCACCGAGCCCGGTCCGGCCTCTCCGGAGGCCGGGGGTGGACGGAGCCATGTTCCCACGGCCATCCCCGCGAAGATGAGCTGTTCCGGGCGGCCGAAGTTCGTCTGCACCAGGGCCCCCAGGGTCCAGCCGCCCAGGTCCCCGGGGAGGACTCGGCTGGCCGTGCCGATGCCTCCTTTCCAGCCGAAACAGGTGGTCCCGGTGCCTGCGCCCACGCATCCCTCGGCCACGGGCGCGCCGGGGGGCGTGTCTCGGGCCTGTTCCAGGGCTGCGGCCACGGCCTGGGCGTCCACGTGGCGTCCCTGGAGGTCGTTCAGGTAGCCGTCGTTGCACTCCCCCACCACCACGTTGACGCTGCTGGTCCGGACGCCGATCTCCGGGTTCCTGTGCAGGGCATCCGTGACCAGGGCGTCGGCCACCCGCCACACGTTCAGGGTGTTGGTGAGTGCGATGGGCGACTCCAGGTGGCCCAGCTCTCGGATCTCCTCGAAGCCACAGGCCTTGCCGAAGCCGTTGATGGTGTGGACCGCGGCCGGCACCTTCTCCTGGAAGAGGTTGCCTGGATGGGGGAGGATCACGGTGACCCCGGTGCGGACAGGCCCGTGCCCGATCCGGAGGGGGCCCTGGCCCCGGATCTGAGTGGTGTGGCCCACCCGGATGGGGTGCACGTCTGTGAGCGCGTTGCGGGGGCCCGGTGGCAACGAGCCCACGGTGAAGCCCCACTCCCGCAGGCGGGGCCGAGGGGCCGGGGGCGGCATGGACGGGGCCATGGCTCTTCTCCCTCCAGGGGTCAAGGGCTCTGGAGCTCTTCCAGGAACTGTTGGAGCCTTCGGATGGCCTCGTTCATGACCGGATGGTGATCCCGCATGAGGGCTCCGTCATCCACCCCGGAACGGTGGAGTTCCAGGATCCGTCGGGCCTTCTCGTCGGTCTCCATGTCCACGTAGCTGGTGGAGAGGCGGAGGGACAGCTCCTCCGGGGCCGTGCCGAAGACGCTGCCCGGCAGGGTGGCGATGTGCCAGCTGTCCAGCAGGTAGCGGGCCAGCTCCTCGGAGGTGTGGACGCCCCGAGCTGCCAGGGGCTCTCGCCAGCGGTCGAAGTTGGGAAAGAGATAGAAGCCCCCGGCCGGGCGGGCGCAGGGGATCCCCAGCTCGTGGAGCGCACGCCAGAGATACTGGGTTCGGACGCTGTGGAGGTGGGCACACTCCGCGATGTAGGCCTCGATCTCCGGATCGCCGCTGTAGGCCACCACGGCCGCGTACTCCACGGGCGCGGTGGCGCAGGACCAGATCTCGCTGCCGATCTTGTTGACCCCGCGCAGCAGGGTCTGCCCGGCCTCGCCTGGCGGCACCACAGCCACGCCCAGACGCCACCCTCCCAGGGAGAGGTGTTTGCTCAGCCCCCCCAGCACCACCGTGCCCTCGGGATAGTGGGCCACGATGGAGTGATGGCGGACGTGGTTGTGGGGCACGAAGCCGTAGATCTCGTCCGAGAGGACCAGGACGTTGGCCTCGCGGCAGAAGGCCGCGATATGGGGGAGGAGTTCCTGGGGCGTCATGCGGCTGGAGGGGTTGTTGGGCGAGGTCAGGATCAGGGTGTGTTGGTCGTGGCGAGAGCGTTGCACCGCGGCCCACAGGTTCTCGATGGTCAGATCCTGGCCGGTGGCCGGGTTCGCGGGCACCCACTGGATCTCCTTGTGCAGCAGGCGGGCCTGGGGCGCGTAGCTCACCCAGGTGGGGACCGGCAGGATCAGGTCGCCGTCGATGGCCATCTGGAACGCGTAGAGGAGGGCCTTGCTTCCCGGTGCGGTGATGACCTGTTCCGGCTCCACATGGATGCCCAGGCGACGGCCGTAGAAACGGGCCACGGCCGCCCGCAGCTCGGGGATCCCGGGCCCGGGCAGGTAGGACTTCCGATGCGCGTTGTCGGCCAGGGCCCGGGCCAGCTTGGGATGGACGGGGAAGCGGGATTCGCCAAACCCCAGGTGGAGCACGTGTTTGCCGGCCGCCCACATCTCCTGTACCCGCTCGTTGATGTAGAGGGTGGGAGAGGGGGTCAGGTTCTGGCCCAGCACCGGGGAAAGCCGGAAGCGGGGATGGGTGAGAGCGGTCATGGGACACCTCCAGGCAGGAGAACTCGGGCCCAAAAACGGACCCTGATCGGGATCGGGCCGATCAGGGCTGGAGACAGGATTCGGTTTCGGTGCAACGGATCCGGGATGCAGCTCCTCGGAGGAAGGCGGGGAGCTTCAGCGGCGATACACCCCCATGAGCTCGGCTTGGGCCAGGACATGGCCCTCCATGGCCTCCATCAACCCGGCTGCAGCGATGTCGGCACCCCGCTCCAGTCGGGTGTCCAGGGCATAGAGGCGGAAGAGATAGCGGTGGCGGCCTCCTTCCGGCGGGCAGGGGCCCCCGTAGCCCACCTGCCCCCAGGAGTTGACCCCCTGGACGCTGCCGTCGGGCAGGCGGGCAGCCGGGGGGATCGCCCGGGATAGCCCGGTCGCGGTGCCCGGGATGTCGAAGATCACCCAGTGGATCCAGGTGCCCCCCGGGGCATCTGGATCCGCCACCACCAGGGCAAAGGCCTGGGTGGCTGTCGGGGCGTTGGTCCAGCTCAGGGGAGGCGACACGTCGTCGCCGTCGCAGGTGTACTTGCGGGGGATGGGCGCGCCGGGGGCGAAGGCCGGGCTGGCCAGCACCAGGCCGGCCGGGGCCTCTCCCGGCGAGGGGGAGGGCGGGGAGCCGCTCTTGGCACGGCATCCGGCGACCAGCAGGCCCACCGAGAGCAGGGCCAAGGCTGTGGTCAGACGGACGGAGAGGACCATCTCTCCGGGCTCCTCGATGGAAAGGGGAGGCTGGGGGGAACCTCCCTGGCCGGGGTCGCTATCCCACCCAGAAGGCCTTCTCCAGGTCGGTGAACTCGCTCACCGGCCCTTGGAACTTGTTGCGGCCCAGCTCCAACACGTAGACGTAGTCGGCCACGGCCAGCGCGTAGCGGATCTCCTGGTCCACCAGCACGATGGTCAGCCCTTCCAGATCCCGCAGGTCCACCAGCATCTGGTAGACCATCTCGGAGAGGAGCTTGGCCAGCCCTGCGGTGGGCTCGTCCACCAGGATGAGCTTGGGATCGGTCATCAACGTGCGGCCGATCTCCACCATGCGCTGCATGCCGCCGGAGAGCTCTCCGGCCTTGGAGTGGCGGCGATCCTTCAGCGCGGGGAATCGCTCGTAGTTCTCCTCCAGCTTGCGGCGGATGCGCTCCCGATCGTGGCGAAAGGTCCACGCGCCCAGCTCCAGGTTCTCCTCCACGGTCATCCAGCGGAAGATCCCCGGCTGCTGGGGGATGTAGGAGATGCCCAGGCGGATGCGCTCGTGGGTGGGCACGTCCTGGATGTCCTGGCCCTCGAAACGGATCTCCCCGCTGTTGGGGCGCAGAAATCCGTAGATGGCCTTGAGGAGGGTGGATTTGCCCACGCCGTTGGCGCCCAGGATGGTGGTGATCTGCCCCTTGCGGGCCTCTAGGTTCACCCCCTGGAGGATGTTCAGGTCCCGGTAGTAGCCCACGTAGAGGTCCTGCACATCCAGCACCACATCGGTGGCGGGGGACGGGGCAGGGGGGGAGGCAGGCGTGGGTTGCGTCATGGCACATCTCCGAACATCGCGCGTCTCCGAAAAGGGCGGGCCGTGGCTGGCCCCGGGATCCGGCACCAGCGTCCCTCTAGGCCGTGGGTGCTCGCCGTTCCGGCTGCCAGGGTTCGTCGCTGTCGCTGCCCAGGTAGGCCTGGATGACCGCGGGATCCCGGCGCACCACCTCTGGGTCGCCGTCCGCGATGAGCTCGCCGAAGTTCAGGACCAGGAGCCGGCGACTCAGGGTGAAGATGGTCTCCATGTCGTGGCTGATGATGATGAAGGCCTTGCCCTGGGCGTTGACCTGGGTGATGTAGCGGTAGATGACCTCCATCAGCCGGGGGTGGACCCCGGCGAAGGGCTCGTCCAGGATGATGATGTCCGGGTCCAGCATGAGCAGTCGGCCCAGCTCCAGGAGCTTCTGTTGGCCGCCGGAGAGGGCGCGGGCGTACTCGTAGCGCAGGTGGTCGATGGTGAGGAACTCCAACACCTCCATGGCCCGCCGTTCCAGGTCCGAGCGCCGGGCGGTGGGGTGCTTGGCCATGGCCGGCACCAGCAGGTTCTCCATCACCGTCATGCGTCGGAAGGCCCGGGTCACCTGGAAGGTGCGGCCCAGGCCGGCCCGGGCGATGGCGTAGGGGGGGAGGGGGTCGATCCGGCGGCCGTTCAGGTAGACCGTGCCGCTGGAGGGCTTGATGACCCCGTCCAGGATGTTGGTCAGGGTGGTCTTGCCCGCGCCGTTGGGCCCGATGAGGCCGATGAGCTCTGGCCCGCGGACCTGGAAGGTGACGTCGCGCAGGGCCTGGAGGCCGCCGAAGTTCTTGCTGATCTGGTTGACGTCCAGCGCGATCTCCGCCATCTCACACCTCCGCGGGGGCCTGGCGTTTGGCCACGGTTTCCCGCAGGGCCTCGGCCCGGGTGATGCGTTCCAGGAGGGGGTGGATGAGGCCGTTGCGCTGGAAGCGCAGGGTCAACATGAGCAGGATGCCGAAGAAGACCAGGCGCCAGGTGGTCATGTCCACGGTGAGGGTGCCGATGGTGAAGCTGCGGCGCAGGAACTCCAGCGCGAACTCCAGGAGGATGGCGCCGATGGCCGCGCCCACCAGGCTCTCCAGCCCTCCGATGACGGCCATGGAGATCACCAGGCTCATCTGCAGGATGAGGAGGATGTTGGGGGTGATCACCCCGATGTAGTGGGCCTGGACCGCACCCGCGGCCGCCGCGATCATGCTGGTGACCACGAAGACCAGCACCTTGTAGCGGACCACGTGGACGCCCAGCGCGGCCGCGGCCTCCTGGTCCTCCCGGATGGCCCGGATGAAGAGACCGAAGCGGGAGGAGGCCAGCCAGGACATGAGCCACATGGAGACCACGAACAGCCCCAGCATGACGAAGTAGGGGGGCAGCTTGTCCGTGGGCTCGAAGTAGCGCCCGAACAGGGTCAGCCCGTTGGGGAACAGGGGGTCCAGCTCCAGGCCGTTGGGGCCGTCGGTGATGTCGATCTCCGCGTTGATGGCCACCCGCAGGATCTCCGAGAAGCCGATGGTGAAGAGGGCCAGATAGGTGCGCCGGAGCCGCAGGACCAACACGCCGATCAGCCAGCCGAAGATCCCGCCCAACAGGGTGCCGGCCAGGATGCCCACCAGGATGGGGGGTTGGACGATGAGGCTGCCCGGGGGCATCTGGGCCATGCCCCGCTCCAGGCAGTTGGGGCCGGTGGCGTTCTGGAGCACCAGGTACCACCCCCCCAGGGGGAACTCGGTGCAGGTGCCCGTGGGCGCGCTGGCCAGGCGGACGAACTTCCCGATGAGGCCGGTGGTGTAGGCGCCGATGGCCATGAAGGCCATGTGGCCGAAGGAGAACTGGCCGGCATAGCCGGCCAACAGGGACCAGCTGGAGGCCAGGATCGCGTAGAAGAGGGCCACGATGCCGATGTGGACCAGGTAGGCCTGGTGCAGGAAGGTGAAGGGAGCCACCACCAGGAGGAGGATGCCCAGGGCCGCGCCCCCCCACAGGACCAGACGTCGTTTCATAGCTCTCTCCCGAAGAGGCCGGTGGGTTTGAGCAGGAGCACCAGGGTCAAGATCACCATGCCGTAGGCGGGGATGTACGCGGCGGCCCGCTGGGGATCCGGGATGCACCCGGCGCCCAAGGCCTCCACCAGCCCCACGATGAGGCCGCCGACGAAGGCACCGGGCAGCGAGCCCATGCCGCCCAGGACGATGATGACGAAGGCCCGGGCCGAGGCCAGGGTCCCCACCCAGGGCACCCAGGAGAAGACCTGGACCAGGGAGGCGCCGGAGAGGCCGGCCAGCATGGTCCCCATGCCGAAGGCCAGGGTGTTCATGGTGTCTGGGTTGATGCCGGTGACCGCTGCCGCCTGCCGGTCCTCGCTCACCGCGCGCAGGGCCTTGCCGATCCAGGTCCGGTAGAGGAACCACATGAGGATCAGGAGCATGACCATCGCGATGAGGGCCGCGGTCACCCGGGGTGTGGCGATGGACACGGTGTCCAGGAACTCCACGGTGCCGGCCCGCATGCGGAGCAGCCAGGGGTTCTCCGGGCTGGGCCAGTCCAGCCGGGGGTAGTCCAGGAAGCGGGGCGCCTTCTTGGGGGTCGCGCCCACCAGGGCCAAGGTCAGGTACTGGAGGAAGAAGGCCAGGCCGAAGGTCACCAGGATGGCGTATTCCCCGGGCCGTTCCACCTGGCCTGTGTTCATCACCCGGAGGAAGAGGCGCTCGAAGACGACCCCTATGAGGAAGGTGATCAGGGCCGCGCCCACCAGGGCCACCAGGGGGTTCAGGCCCGGGAGCCAGACCACGGACATGTAGTAGACCAGCATGCCGCCGATCATGTAGAACTCGCCGTGGGAGAAGCTCACCACACCCAGGATGGAGAAGATGAGGGTGAGGCCCAGGGCCATGAGGCCGTAGATCAGCCCCAGGATCAGGCCGTTGACCACCTGGGTGACCACGAAGCTTCCGTTGCTCACGCACAGGTTGCCCGGATAGGTCCGGGCGAAGGCCGCCGCGAACAGCAGGACGGCCAGCACACCCGGGGTGGCCAGCCAGCGGCCGGTGAGCTTGGGCGAGCGCCACCAGAGGAGGGCCAGGCCGAACGGGCCCAGGGCTGCGCCCATCAGCGCGCCGGCCAGCCCGGTGTTCGCCACGTCCAGGTCCTTGCGGGCGTAGATCCGAGGGGTCATGACCCCGCCCACCATGGCCCACAGGACCATCCACAACAGCACATAGGCCAGCAAGGGCTTCTCTCCTTCTGTGCGGGGCTCTCGGGGGATGGACAGGGCTGTTGGGTGGGCCCACCTGCGGCCCTCCCCCGCCACCCCCTGTCTTGGTCAGGGGGTGTGGCGGGACAAGGGGCCGAAGGCTGCCGACACCGGGATCCCTCTGGGAGATCCCTGGTGCCGGCAACCGGTTGGCTCAAGCCCTTCTCCGGGCCCGAGGGGTGGGCGCCCTCAAGGGATGGCGGAGAGGGCCGGGGGGTGGGCTTCTGCCATCAGCGCCCTGGGATGATGGGCTCGCCGGTCTTGTACTCCTCGGGGAAGACCACCACCGCGTCCTTGGAGTCCTGGCCCGGCTCCTGGTACTGGACCATGGTGATGGCGGGTTTGGGGAACTGGTGCCACCACTTGGGCTCCACCCCTGCGGCCTCCGGCGGGTTCTTGCTGTTCACCGGGAAGGTGATGGTGCCCAGCGCGCCCTGGTACTCGATGTTCTCCAGGGCCTCGATGATGGCGTCCGCGTCGGTGGAGCCGGCCTCGTTGATGGCCTGGGCCATCAGCTTGAGGGAGTCGTAGGCCTCCATGGCGTAGGACTCCACGTCGGCCTTGCCCGTCCGGGCCATGTACTTCTCGGCAAAGGCCTGGGTCTCGGGGGTGTAGAGGGCCCGGGGCAGGCCGATGCGCCGGTAGAAGCAGAGGTTGCCGTCGGGCACGTTCTTCCAGTAGGATTCGCTGTCGCCGGCCACCTGGTTGCAGATCATGGGGATGTCCTGGGGGCCGATGCCGGCCTCCGCGGCCTGTTGCTCGAAGTTGTACGAGGTCTCGCCGGTGACCAGGACCAGGATCATGTCCGGCTCCTCGGCCTTGATCCGCTCGATGATGGCCGAGAAGTCCTGGGTGCCCAGATCCGCGCTGAAGGTGACGGCCTCGATGCCCAGCTCGGCCAGCCGCTCGGTGGTGGACTCCGCGGCCGGGATGCCGTAGCCGGTGTTCTCGGTCATGATGACCACCTTCTCGATGCCGCCCAAGGAGGCGATGAACTTCGCGTCCACCGCGGCCACCTCCGAGGAGAGGGGCGCGATGCGGAAGACCTCAGGGTACATGGACGCGGTGATGTCGTCGTTCCAGGTCTCCGCGAAGACCACAGGGATGTGGTACTGACGGGCCACCTCCTTCACCGCCAGGCCCACCGCGCTGTGGTACTCGCCCACCACGGCCACCACCTTGTCCTCGTTGATCAGCTTCTCCATGGCGGCCACCCCCTGTTCCGGCTGGCCGGCCGTGTCCACCAGGATCAGCTCCACGGGCTTGCCCAGGACACCGCCGGCCTCGTTGATCTCCTCCAGGGCGATCTCGAAGGCCGCCTTCATGGCCTCGCCCCCGGTGACCGATCCCGGCGCGGACAGGGGCGCCAGCGCACCGATCTTGATGGTCTCGGCCTCCTCCATGGCCGCCTCCTCGGCCGGTGCGGCCTCCTCCCCGGGGGCCTCTTCCTGGGCAGGCATGGCCTCCTCCCCGGGGGCCTCCTCCTCGGCCGCCGGCGGGCTCCCGACCTGCTGGACGTTGGCCGGAGCACAGGCCGCGAGGGCCAGCACCAACGCGGTCAAGGCGGCCAGAAGCCACCACACTCGTCGGGATCGCAGCATGCTTCACCTCCTTGTGAACGGTGAACGGGATCGAACGGTGAACTGGGTCGATCGGCGAGAACGACCGGGGGGTTCAAGGACGAACTCGTCGAGGACACAGGGCCGAGCCCTGTTGCACACGACGCCTCTCGACTCGGGGGCGGCTATTAACATAGCGGAAGGCGGTGGGAATGTCAAACGAGGTCTGGGGCCTTTCCCGGCGGAACCCGGGGCTGGCGGGGATGCCACACCTCGGGGGATTTGCCTCCCTCGGCGGACTGGGGATCCGGAGCCACTCCTCCATGCCCGAGGCGCTCCGGGATGGTCTCCAAGGGGCGGCGGGGCCTGGAGCCTACCTCGGGAGGGTTCGGGCGCAGCGGAAGCCCAGCCAGGGCTCCACGCTGTCCCGGGGAACCCGCCGGCGGGCGCCGACGGCCAATGCCTCGGGGCCGTCCAGGAAGGAGCCACCCTTGACCACGAAGGTCGTGGGCGGATCCCCGATGGGATCCGCTGCGGGGGCGGTCCACTCGGCCACGTTGCCGGCCATGTCCGCGGCGCCGGCCGGGCTGTCTCCGGCCGGGCTGAAGGAGGCCACGGGCAGGGTGTCGCCTGCGGGATATTCCCGGCTGTTGGCCCGGGAGGGATCCCAGCGATCTCCCCAGGGATAGCGGTAGCGCCTGTCCAGGGCCCACGCGGCCCCCCCGGCCACCTCCCACTCCTCCTCCAGGGGCAGGCGCTTGCCGGCCCAGGCACAGAAGAGCTCTGCCTGGTCCCAGGTGACGTTGACCATGGGGTGGCCGTCGAAGGCCGGGTTCAGAAAGTAGTCCGGGCGGGTGAGGCTGGTGGTGCGCCCGGGAAAGGGGCAGACGCCGGCCTGGACACAGCGCCGATAGGCCCCGACGGTGACCTCGGTCCGGTCGATCTCAAAGGCCTCCAGGCGGATCCGCCGTTCCCCGCCGGCCGGGTCTCCGACCCGGTAGATGCCCCGGGGAAGGGAGACCATGCCCAGGGGTGCCTCTGCCCAGGAACGGGCGGCCTGGACGAAGAGGAGGCCGGCCAGCAGGGCCAGGCCGATGGAGGCCAGGAAGAAGGCCGCGGCCAGCAGCCGTGGGCCATGGCCTGGGCGGGGGCGACGAGGACGCGGGGGGCTGCCCCGGGGCGGCCGTGTGCCGGTGGAGGATACCGGGTGTGTCTGGGCCAGGGGGACCCAGTGCAGGGGGAGGTCCCCGGTCCCCTCTCCTTCCAGGTAGAGCAGCGCGGCCTCGGCCAAGGTGCGGCGGGGTTCCAGGGGCTCCTGGGCCGCCTCTCGGAGCAGGCGCACCAGGGGGGCCTGCCAGCGCTCCGCGCGGGGATCCTGCTCCCGCAGCTCTCGGACCTGGGCCGGTGAGAGGGGGCGGTGGGCGTCCAACAGCATGTCCCGGAGGATCAGGGCGATCCGCTCGCCATCGGCCTGGTGGCCCAGCGCGGTGCGCATGCCTCGGCCATGGAAGAGCGCGGCCCGCAGCAGGAGACCCCGGGTCGCGTCGTCCAGGGGGTGGCCTGCCTCCAGCAGGAGCAGGCCGTCTCGGAGGAGGCCCAAGGAGGGGAGCTCTCCCCGTCGCCACCAGGCCTCCAGGGCCCGTTCCAGCCGGCGGCGGGTGGCCTCCACCCGGGCGGAGGCCCGGGGGCCCTGGAAGAGGCGGTGCAGGCTGTGGGGATCGGGGGATGGGGAGGGCATGGGCGCTCTCCTTCACTTGAGGCCCGACTTCACTTGAGGCCGGAGTAGAGAAAGCTCTGGATGAAGCGGCGCTGGAAGACCAGGAAGGCCACCAGCAGGGGCGCGGCCACCAGCAGGGTGGCCGCGGTGAGCAGGGACCAGCGGGCGCCGATCTCGCCCAGCTGGGTGAACCGGACCAGCCCCACGGTCAGGGGGCGGCTGCGGTCGCTCACCGTCACCACCAGGGGCCACAGGAACTCGTTCCAGTGGAAGGCCACGGACGAGAGGGCGAAGGCCACCAGAGTGGGGATGCTGGGCGGCAGGTAGACGTGGCGCAGGAGCTGCCACCAACTGCATCCGTCCACAATGCCTGCATCCACCAGGTCCTGGGGCACCTCCAGGAAGGCCTGGCGCATGAGAAAGGTGCCGAAGGCCGAGCCGTAGTAGGGGATGCCGATGGCCAGGATGGTGTCGAAGAGGCCCAGGCGACGGATGGTCGCGAAGTTCGGGGCCAACAGGGCCGTGGTGGGGATCATGAGCTGGAGGAGGACGAAGAAGAGGACGAGGCGCTGGCCGGGGAAGCGGGTGTGCGCGAAGGCGAACGCGGCCAGGGTGATGGTGATCACCTGGACCCCCAGGATGCTGAGGACCAGGAGCACGGTGTTGAGGTAGTAGCGGGCGAAGGGGGCCAGGGCCCAGGCCCGGCGGTAGTTCTCCAGGGTCAGGGTGCTGCCGAACCAGACATCGCCCCGGCCCAGGGGCTCCGCGGCGGGGCGCAGCGAGGCCACCAGGGCCCAGACAATGAAGGAGAGCCAGGCCAGGGCCAGCCCCCACGCCAGCGCGTCCAGCCCCAGGCGAAGGAGCCGTGGCCCAAGGGAACGGGAGCGGACCGGCTGTGTCAGCACCTCAGGCCTCCCTGCGTTCCGAGAGGACGAAGTTGGTCACGGTGAAGACCAGCAGGATGGCCACCAGGACCACGGTCAGGGCCGCGGCCAGGCCTACGTTCTGGTACTCGAAGCGGACCTGCCAGAGCCAGTAGAGGAGGACCGTGCTCGCGTTGCTGGGTCCCCCCGCGGTGAGGACGAAGATGTGGTCCACCGTCTGGAACGCGCCGATGACCGCGATGGTGGTGACGAACAGGGTGGTGCGCCGGAGCATGGGCAGGGTCAGGAGCCAGAGCTGGTGCCAGAACCCGGCACCGTCCAGGGCGGCGGCCTCGAACACGTCTGTGGGCAGGCTCTGCAGCCCGGCCAGGTAGAAGATCATGAAGAAGCCCGCGTTCTTCCAGATGGCCACCATCATCACCGCGAAGAGGGCCAGATCCGGGTTGGCCGTCCAGTTCTGGGGGCCCCGGTAGCCCAGGAAGGCCAGAGCCTGGTTGAACAGCCCGTAGTCCGGGGTGAGGAAGAACATCCAGATGGTGGCCGCGCTGACCATGGGCAGGATGGTGGGGTAGAAGAAGGCCAGGCGTTGGAAGCCGATGCCCAGGGCCCGACGGTTCACCAGCACGGCCAACAGGAAGGCCAGCACCACGCTGACGGGCACGGTCCCGGCCACGTAGACGGCCGTGTTGGCCAGGACCTGTTGGAAGTCCGGGCTGGTGAACAGCTCCTGGTAGTTTCCCCACCCGATGAAGGTGGGCTCGCGGAAGCGGGCGATGTTCAGGCGCTGGCGGAAGAAGCTCTGGTAGACCGCCAGCAGGGTGGGCCAGGCGGTGAACAGGGCCACGAACACCACCGTGGGCAGCACCAACAGGTAGGGCAACAGGGGCGGACGTCGGACCACGGCATCGCCTCGACCGGAGATGGCGGGGGTGGCGGCCCCGAACCCGGAGGCCACCACCCCCTGGAGGTGTGGAAGGTGCTCGGTCGGGAGCTTCCTGGAACCGTCTACTCCCGGAAGGGGGCCAGGGCCGCGTCCGCCTCCTCCTGGGCCTTGGCCATGGCTTCCTCCGGGCTCAGCTCGCCGTTGTACGCGGCCTGGAGGTACTTGTGGAAGATGTTGCGGACCTCGCCCAGGTTGTGGACCGAGAACTCCGCGTCCGCGTACTGGAGGGCCTCTCGGATGGCCTGGGCCTGGGGTGTCTGGGTGAAGTAGTCCCCCATCAACTCCGCGGCCTCATCCGTGGTGGCGATGTAGCCGGTGTTCATGCTGAAGTCGGCCACGTTCTCCGGCCGGGTGAGGAATTCGATGAACTGCCAGGCCGCGTCCCGTTCGGCCTGGGGGGCTCCCTTCAGGATGTACAGGTTGCCGCCCCCGGGCACGGTGGCGTAGGTGCCCGGCTCCTGGCCCGGCACGGCCATGGCGCCCACCTGGAAGTCGGCCTGTTCCAGGATGCCGGCCAGGCTGCCGCTGGAGTGGACGATCATGGCCGCGGCCCCGCTGGCAAAGTCCGACGGAGCCTGCCCCCACACGGCCTGGACCCCCGGCGGTGTGGCCCCATACACCCCGGAGAGGTCGATGTAGTACTGGACGGCCTCCACCACGTCCGGGTGGTCGAAGTAGACCGTCAGCGGGTCGCCGGGGTCCACGATGTTGCGGCCCGAGCCGATGGCCAGGGGCTGGAAGAGCCAGTAGGGCCAGCCCGACGGCCACTCGATGCCCCAGCGGACCACCTGGTCGCCCTCGCGGAGGGTCAGGGCCTGGGCGGTCTCTCCCAGGCTCTGCCAACTGTCAGGGGGCTCCAGACCGGCCTCGGCCAGCAGGTCCGCGTTGTAGTAGAGGGTCACCACGCTGCGCTGGAAAGGGATGCTCCAGACCTGGCCCTCGAAGGAGGAGTTGGCCATGAACGCGGGCACGAACCGATCCAGCCAGGCCCGGTCCTCGATGTAGTCGTCCAGGGGCACGATCAGGTCCCCGTTGATCAGGTCGTAGATGTCCACGGCCAGCATCACCGCCAGGGCCGGCGGCTCGCCCCCTCCCTCCACCGTGGTCTGGATGGTGGTCTTCACGTCGCCGTAGCCGCCGGAGAAGACCGGCTTCACCGTGATGTCCGGGTTCTCGGCCATGAAGGCCTCCGCGTAGCCCTGGAGGATCTGGGCGATGGGTGCGTCCACCGCGACCGGGTAGAAGACCTCGATCTCCACGGGCTCGGCCGCGGGGCCCGTTTCGCCCTCGGCAGGTGCGGCCTGGGGGGCCGGTGGGGGGGTGCAGGCGGCCACCGCCAGGCCGAGCAGGAGGAGGAGCACGGTCAGGCTGCTGAGGGTGCGTCGATGGGTCATCATGGCAGGACCTCCTGAAGATCCGTGTGGATGGAACGTGTCCGTTCGGCGAGATGAGAAGAGGACTGCCCGGCAGAGGGGATTGTAGCGCAGCCCCAGGGATTCGCCAAGTCCCTGTCCGAAAAACCCTCCTCGGCCCTCTGTCTGGGCAGAAAATAGACAAAACCGGGCTGAAACGGTACAATGGGCCAACCGACAGCGGGCCAACCGATGTAGGCCTTCACAGCCATGGAGTGGGAAGCGGTGGACACGGCGAGCCATGCCTCGGATCCGGTGGCAGCGGCCATGGAGGAGCTGGCCGCCCAGATCCGCGGCTGTGCCCGGTGCCCTCTGCACCGCACCCGGACCCACGCGGTGCCCGGCGAGGGCGATGTCCACGCGGCGGTCATGCTGGTGGGCGAGGCCCCGGGCTACGAGGAGGACCGCCAGGGCCGGCCCTTCGTGGGGGCCAGCGGCCGCTACCTGACCGAGGCCCTGGCCCGGGTGGGCATCCGCCGGGAGGAGCTCTACATCACCAACGTGGTCAAGTGCCGGCCGCCCCGGAACCGGGATCCCCGGCCCCCGGAGCTGGAGGCCTGCAGCGAGTACCTGGAGCGGCAGATCGAGCTGGTGAACCCGCGCATCATCGTGACGTTGGGCCGATACAGCATGCAGCGTTTCTTTCCCGGCCAGCGGATCACCCGGATCCACGGCCGGATCCGGAACATCGGCCGGGGCCGGGTGGCCATGGCCCTGTTCCACCCGGCCGCGGCCCTGCGCAACCCGGCGTGGAGGGAACAGTTCGAGGCGGATCTGCAGAAGCTGCCGCCCCTCATCGCCCGGGCCCGAGCCGCGGACGAGGCCGCGGCCCGGGGCGAGAGGCTCCCCGCGGGCGTCCCCCATCCCGGGGACCCGGACTATGTGGACGGGGCCGGGGAGCTGGGTGGCCCCTGAGACAGGCACAGACACCCGCGAAGGGTGTTCTCGCAGCACGTGTACCGTTGCCGAGATCCGCGACGTGGACCGTTCTGTCGAGGCGTGGCCGGCTGTAACGGTACAGCCCACCCTCGACACCCGAGCGAGCATTGCGACGAGAACTTCGAGGAGAGAACCAACAATGGACGAACGTACAGACGAGATGTGGGCCGAGCAACGGACGGCTCGGACCGTTCCACGCGCCGACCATTCGGACCGTCCCGCCGATCTCCGGGTCATCCCCCTGGGCGGCCTGGGCGAGATCGGCAAGAACATGACCCTGCTGGAGAGCGGCGAACACATCATCGTCATCGACGCAGGGCTCATGTTCCCCGAGAGCGACATGCACGGGGTGGATGTGGTCATCCCCGACGCGGAGTATCTCCTGGAACACCGGGAGTGGCTCCGGGCCATCTTCCTCACCCATGGCCACGAGGACCACATCGGCGCGCTCCCCTACATCATGGAGGAGGGGATCCGGGCCCCCATCTACGCCACCGGGCTGACCCGCGGGCTGTTGGAGGGCAAGCTGGCCGAGGTGGGCCTGCTCCACGAGGCCGAGCTCCACACGGTCACCGAGGACGACGTGGTGGAGGTGGGCCCTTTCCGGGTGGAGTTCTTCCACACCTGCCACAGCTTCCCCGACAGCGTGGGCGTGAGCGTGGTCACCCCGGTGGGCCGGGTGGTCTTCACCAGCGACTACAAGTTCGACCCCACCCCGGTGGACGGCAAGCCCACCGAGGAGGACAAGCTCCGTCGCTGGGGCGATGAAGGGGTCCTCCTCCTCATGGCCGACAGCACGAACATCGAACGGCCGGGCACCACCCCCAGCGAACGGACCGTGGAGGAGGGGCTGGACCGGGTCTTCCGGGAGGCTCCGGGCCGGGTGATCCTGGCCACCTTCGCCAGCAACATCGGCCGGGTCCAGCAGATCATCAACGTGGCCCGGCGCCACAACCGGCGGGTGGGCGTCATCGGCCGTTCCATGATCAACAACGTGAAGATCGCCATCAAGCTGGGCTACCTGGACATCCGCCAGGACGAGCTGCTCAGCGTGAAGGAGATGGAGACCCTGCCCGCCCGGAAGGTCACCATCATCGCCACGGGCAGCCAGGGCGAGCCCACCAGCGCCATGGTCCGCCTGAGCCTGGGCGAACACCGCCAGCTCACCCTCCGGGAGGGCGACACCGCGGTGCTCAGCGCGGTGCCCATCCCCGGCAACGAGGAGCTCTTCAACCGCACGGTGGACAACCTCTACCGCCAGGGGGTCCGGGTGGTCTACCACGAGATCGCGGACGCCATCCACGTCAGCGGCCACGGCGGTCGGGACGACTACCGGCGCATGTTGGAGCTGGTGCGCCCCACCTACTTCGTGCCCGTCCACGGCGAGTACCGCCATCTGGTCCTCCACGGGGAGCTGGCCCGGGAGGTGGGCATCCCCGAGGACCGGATCTTCGTCATCGAGGATGGCCAGATCCTGGAGTTCGGCCGCTTCTCCGACGGGACAGAGGCCATCCAGGCTCGCTTGGGGGAGACCGTGGAGGCGGGCCACGTGTTGGTGGACGGCCTGGGCGTGGGCGACGTGGGCAGCGTGGTCCTGCGGGATCGGCGCCATCTGAGCACCGACGGCTTCCTGGTGTGCATCGTGGCCCTGGACGAGATGGACGGCACCCTCCTCTACGGGCCGGACATCCTGACCCGGGGCTTCATCTACGTCCGGGACAACGAGGAGATGATCCAGCGGATGCAGGACGTGGTTCTCCGCCAGCTCAAGAAGCGCAGGCGGGCTCCGGCCCAGGCCCTGGAGCGGAAGATCCGGGCCGCGTTGACCTCCTTCTGTGCCCAGGAGCTGGGACGCCGTCCCATGATCCTGCCGGTGGTCATCGAGGTCTAGCGGCCGGGGCTGGGAACAGCCCGGGGGAGGTGGCATCCGGGTGCCACCTCCCCGATCCTCTCTCCACGCATCTGGAGGTCTGCCCATGCTGGATGTGCGTGCCATCCGCTCCCAGTTCCCCGCCCTGAACCAGGACTACAACGGCCGTCCTGGGATCTTCTTCGACAACCCCGGTGGCACCCAGGTGCCCCAACGGGTCATCGATGCCATGGTGGACTATCTGGTACGGTGCAACGCCAACCTCCACGGGGCCTTCGAGACCAGCCGCCGCACGGATCAGGTGGTGGCAGATGCCCACCAGGCCGCTGCAGACCTCCTGGGCTGTGAGGCCGACGAGGTGGTCTTCGGCCCCAACATGACCACCCTGACCTTCCAGATCAGCCGTTCCCTGGCCCAGGAGCTGCATCGAGGCAGCGAGGTGGTGGTGACCCGGTTGGACCACGACGCGAACATCATGCCCTGGGTGCTGGCCGCCAGAGAGCGGGGCGCCGCGGTCCGCTGGGTGGATGTGGACGTGGAGACCGGCACCCTGGACATGGCGGACTTCCAGGCCAAGATCACGCCCCGTACCAAGCTCGTGGCCGTGGGCTATGCCAGCAACGCCACCGGCACCATCAACGATGTGGCCACGGTGATCCGCTGGGCCAAGGCCGTGGGCGCGTACACCTTTGTGGACGCGGTCCAGTACGCGCCCCACCTGCCCGTCGACGTCCGGGCCCTGGACTGCGATTTCCTGGTCTGTTCGGCGTACAAGTTCTTCGGCCCCCATGTGGGGGTCCTCTACGGGAGGCGGGCGCTTCTGGAACGGCTCTCGGCCTACAAGGTCCGCCCGGCCGACGACCGCCCGCCGGGCAAGTGGGAGACCGGCACCCAGAACCACGAGGGGATGGCCGGCGTGCTGGCGGCCATCGACTACCTGGCCGATCTGGGGGCCACCTACGGCGCCGCCCGCCCCGAGGACGATCGGCGAACCCGGCTCCTCGCGGCCTGGCAGGTGATCCAGGACTACGAACAGCGTCTGCTCGGCCGTCTCCTCACCGGGCTCCAGGCCATCCCCGGCGTCCGGATCTACGGCCTGACCGATCCCAAGGACTGGCCCCGCCGGGTGGCCACCGTCTCCCTGCGCAAGAGCGGCACGGTGCCGGCCCAACTGGCCCAGGCCCTGGCCCAGGAGAACATCTTTGCCTGGCACGGCAACTTCTACGCGCTGGAGTTCAGCCAGCGGGTCGGGGCCGAGGACAGCGGGGGCTTTCTGCGTCTGGGGCTTGTCCACTACAACACCGCCGCGGAGATCGATCGCTGCCTGGAGGTATTGGAGGCTGTGTGAACGGGCCACTCCATGGAGATGCCATCCCCACCGCCCCCTTCCTCCACCCGCTCCCCCTCCATCCGCTACGATGAGCTGTGGCTCAGCTCGTGGCTGCGGCTGGCCCTGATCACCGGGCTGGTGGCCTGTCTGGAGCTGGCCTTCGTGGCCCTGTTGCGTCGGGGCCTGCCCATGTCCGCTGGCCTGGGAACCTTGCTGGTCCTGCTGCCGGTGGCGGGCGCCTTTGTGGGAGCCCTTTCCACCACGGTCCTGGCCCACCCCGGGCACCGCCTTCGACGTACCCTGGGCTACCGCCTGGCGGAACTCTCCCTCCTCCTGGTCCTGGCCCGGCTGGCCCTGTGGTGGGCGGAGGGCGGCCTGCCCCCCCTCCCATGGCTCCTCTATCGTCCACTGGACAGCGTCTTCGACGGCCTGTTCCTCCTGGTGGCCCTGATGCTCGGCATCGCCTGGATGATGGCCGGGGCCGTGGCCGGAGACTTCCTGGAGATGGCCCTGCAGCCGGACGAGCTGGTGGAGCGCCCGGGGCCCTTGGACCGGGGATGGCCCTCGGATGGACGCATGCCCAGCGATCGGGCGGCACTGCTCCGCCGTTTTGTGGGGCGCTGGATCCTGGGGGGGATCTTCCTCCTCCTGGTCACGGCCGGCAGCCGGGTGGGAGCCCGGCCCGGGGGGTTCGTCACCCTGGTGCACCAGCCCATCCCCGGTGCCGTCATGGGGGCTGTGCTGGGCTACTTCCTGTTCGGGCTGCTGTTGCTGGCCATCGGCCGCCTGGCCGTGCTGCGGGCTCGCTGGCAGCTCGGGGGCACCGTCCGCCGGGAGGAGGTGGTCCTCAGTTGGCCCCTCTACACCATGGGGGTGTTGGTCCTGGTGGCCCTGCTGGCCATGGCCCTCCCTCTGGGGGGGACCTTCTACCTGGCCCGGCTTCTGTTCACGGTGATCCAGGCCGTCTATCTGGCCTTCTCCGTCCTGTTCGGCCTGATCCTCTTCCTGTTTGCCCTGCTCCTCGGCGGTTCCCAGCCCCCGAACCCATCCCGGGACCTGCCACCTCCGGGGCGACCGGAACCCCTGGAACTGCCGCCCTTGTTGGCGCCTCCACCCTGGCTTGGCGGGGCGATCTTCTGGGTGCTGGCCCTGGGGTTGGTGGGCTATGCCGGGTACGTCTACCTGCAGGATCGAGGGTTCCACCTGGGGTGGTTGCGCTGGCTGTGGCACCAGTTGCGGAGGCGTTGGACAGGGGCCCAGGCCGTCTACCGGGGGTGGCGTGGGGGCCGGTGGAGGGTCCGGGAGGAGGTCGGGTCTCCAGGTCCGTCGGATCCCCGCGGCGGACGTCTACGTCTTCGCGGCCTCTCGCCTTCCGAGCAGATCCGCCGGCTCTACCTGGCCATGGTGGAGGAGGCTGGGGCCCAGGGTCTTCCCCGTCGAGAGAGCGAGACACCCTATCGATATGCCTCCCGGCTGGCCCCGCATGTGGGTCCAGCCGAGGAGGACCTCCGACAGCTCACCGAGGCCTTTGTGGCGGTCCGCTATGCACGACGCCCCGCGGACCGGACGGCCGCGGCCCGATTGCAGCGCCACTGGCGACGGTTCCGGGCCCAGGTGCGACGCCTGGGGCGGGGAAGGCCCTGAGGTCAGGGGATGACCAGCTCTTGGCCCACCTGGACCCGGTTCGGATCCTGGATGTCGTTGGCCGCGAGGAGCGCCTCCAGGGAGACCTCGTACTGCCGGGCGATGCTCAACAACGTTTCCCCGGGCTGCACCACGTGGACCCGGCGCTTCGGGGTGCTTTCGACGGTCGCCCCCGGGATGATCAGCTCCTGGCCGGCCCGGAGGTTGTTCGGGTCGGTCAGCCTGTTGGCCTCCACGATGGCCGCCATCTCCACCCTGTACCGCTGAGCGATGCTGAAGAGGGTCTCCCCGGGCTGCACCACGTGGATGACCTGGGCCGTGGGGCTCCCATCCGGCCGGTAGCCGGGGATGACCAGCTCCTGGCCCACCCGAATGGTGTCGGGATCGGTGATGTTGTTGGCCGCCATCAGCTCGTCCAGCTCCACGTCGAACTCCAGGGCGATGGAGAGCAGGGTGTCCCCGGGCTGTACCACGTAGCGGTAGAGCTCCCCGGAGGTGCCGTCTCCCGGGGTCTCCGCGGGCTCCTCCGCGGCCTGAAGTTCCTCGGGGATCTGGGCGTTGGGGATGATGAGCACGTGCCCGGGCACCAGTTGGTCCGGGTTGGGGATGGTGTTGACCTCCAGGATCGCCTGGGTGGACACGTTGAAACGTTGGGCGATCCCGCTCAGGGTATCTCCTTCCTGGACTGTGTACCGGAAGGGGGTGGGGGTGGGGGTGGGGAAGCCCTCCGGAGTCATGCCTTCCTGGTAGGGGATCCGCAACACCTGGCCCGGCACCAGGGTGTCCGTGGTCAGGAGATTGGCCTCCCGCAGGGTCTCCACATCGGTGTTGAACCTCTCCGCGATGTCCAGGAGGGTGTCGTTCTGCTTCACGGTGTAGAGGATGTACTCGGGCGTCGGCGTGACCGGGGGCGATGTGGGCTCGGGTGTGGCTGTGGCCTGGAGGGGCGTCACCAGGACAGCGGGCTCGTTCGCGCTCGCCGGGGGCGTGTCGGTGGGGATGACCGGGGTTGGGCGCTCTCGGGTGCAGGCCGCCAGCACGGAGAGGAACATCAGGGTACCCAGCACCCATCCTGCGGCGTACGCTCGTCTCATGAGGCCATCTCCATGAAGGAAGTATGCCTGGGAACGGGGGGCTGTCCGAGGCCCTGGGATGCACGCGTGGAGCGCTGCAGGTCGGCCCAGGGGTGTTCCCTGTTGGCCCAGGCCGTGCTCCGCTTCGGATCTGGCGTCAGGATAGCATAGGCCCGTCCGCAGTGCAAACCTCCCCGGGCAGCCGGGTGTGGTGTTCGATCGGGGGGAGCGATGCGGCCATATGCGGGCTCCTGGGGAGGGGCTGAAGCCTTGCCTCTGCGGGAGCCGCCACGGTGAAACGCCTTCCCGGGAAGCGGACCCGGGCGCTCTCCATCCCGGTGAGCTGCCGAGCTTCCTCGCCCTGCCTCCGTCCTCCTCCTCCTGTTGGTCCTCCCTTGGCCGTCGAATGGAACCGTTCTCTCTGTCTGGGGTGTCTCGGTTCACATCTCACTGTATAGGGGGACACAGCCCGGTGTCCGGAACGGAGGTATCCTGGAGTTCGAAGGGCACGAACGTCTCCCCCGGCGTTCGTGCCGACCTGGCTCGGCGAGGGACCGGCGGGCCCCTTTGGGGCCTGTCGGTCGCCTGGAGGCCTGGGGAGCCGCGGTCCCGTCCTGGAGGGCCGGGCTCGCCCACGCCCCTGCCAAAGGCCTGGACAACAGGACGTTGGAAAACGGTCCGAGAGCGATCCGACAGGAAGAAGGGGTTCTGGCTATCCTGGAGACAGCACGACAGGCATGTCCACATGCCCCCATCGGGGGCGAGGGAGGCTAGCAAGCATGTACCCCCGAACGGCCATCCGGTTCTTTCTCGCCTTCGCCCTGATCGCGGTCGTCTTCGTGGGCGGGATCCGGGCCCGGGATCTGGAGCCTGCTCCGACGGAGGCCCTGCCCGGGCTCGAGAACGTGCGGGCCTTCGCACCGGCGTGGACGCCGGGCGGGGTCCAGTATGCCGTGGACGGGGGCAGGCTCGTGGTGGATCGGGGGGAGGGATGGCGCCCGCTGGACCTTCCCGAGGGCGTCATCGCGAACGCGGTGCTCTCGGATCCCTGGGACCTGCAGACGGTCTACGTGGGGGCAGCCAACGAGTTGGCCGTCTATGTCTCCCGGGACGGAGGGCTGCGCTGGCTCCGGGTGCCCCTGGCCTCGGAGGAGGCCGGCATGGTCACCGATCTGGCGGTGGACCGGGCCAGCCGGCTGCTCTACGTGGCAACGGACACGGCCGGTCTCTTCCGCCTGCGGGATGTGGGCAGCAGCCTCATCGCCAGCGGCCACCTGATCCTGGACGAGCCGGTGCTCCAGGTGGTGGCCGATCCCCAGGGCAGTGGGGTGGCCTACATCCGCACCCCCTGGCGACTCTACCGGGCCGAGGCCTTCGGCCTGCGCTGGGTCCAGGTGGCCGGTATCCCCGGGCCGACCACCGCCCTGGCCCTGGCCCCGGGAGCGGAGTCGACCCTCTACGTGGGGACCGCCAACGACGGCGTGTGGGCCAGCTCCGACGGCCGCCGGTGGAGGCCGATCCACACAGGGCTGGTTCCGGGAGCCGGTGCCCGGGTCCGGGTGGATGCCCTGGCCGTGGACCCAGCCCAGCCCCAGGTGCTCTACGCCAGTACCAGCCTGCTCTTCGGCACCGCGCGGGTGCGTCCGGCGCACGTGGGCGTGGCCATGAGCACGGACGCGGGCCGCACCTGGCAGGAACTGGCCCCGGTGACCGACGCGGCGGTGGTGGAACTCTACCCGGTGGCTGGGCGGACCGGCGCGGTCTACGCGGTGACCGAATTCCGCCGGGAGCCCCTGGCCCTGGGCACCGCACCTCCGTTGCGGGCGGCCACGGCATCGGTGCCCCTGCCCGCGGGCAGGGGCCTGTCCTGGGACATGGGGTTGGCCTGGTTCCTGGGCGGATTGGCCGGGGCCACCCTGTTGGCCCTTCTGGGGCTGGACCTGTGGGAACGGCGTCATCGAGTGGGCCCTCAACGCACCCGTCGGCGGTCTACCTGAACTCTCTCAGGGGCGTCTGACCGAAGCATCCACCCAATCCCACAACGGAGCCCCGTTTCCATCGCCCCCACCGGAAGAGGTGGGGGCGTTTTCCGTTCCCGGATGGGGAGCGGTTCAGGTGGAGAGGGGCTCCACCAGGAGGGTGTAGCCCTCGTTCCCCACCACCCGGACCACGGCACCGGGTTCGAGGGCGGGCTTTTCCGGGGAGATCAGCCGGGCCCTCCACCGCTCGCCGGCCAGGAAGACGATGCCCTCGCCGCGCTCGTCGAAGGCCTCTCGGACCACGGCCTCCTGGCCCATGAGGGCCTCCATGCCCGTGTACGGCTGGCGGCGTTGGGCGGCCAGGGCCTTGCCGCCCGCGAAGAGGGTGAAGGCCAGGAGGAGGCCCGTCATGCCCAGGATGGTGGGCCAGGGCACTGCAAGGCCGGGCGCGTCGAAGAGGAGGGCGCTCCCGAAGAGGAAGGCCACGGCCCCGCCCAGGGCCAGGGCACCGAAGGTGGGGGTGAAGGCCTCGGCCACGAACAGCCCGATGGCCACCAGGATCAGGGCCACCCCCGCGAAGTTCGCGTCCAACTGTCCCAGGGCGTAGAGACCCAATAGCAGGCTGATGAGCCCCACGATGCCCGGCACGTAGCTCCCGGGGTTGTACAGCTCTGCGATGAGGCCGATGGAGCCCAGGGTGAGCAGGATGGTGGCCACGGTGGGGTTGCTGATGAAGTTGAGGAACTGCTGCAGCCCGTTCATCTCCAGGGGGCGGATCTCGGCCTCCCGGGTGTGGAGGGCCTGTTCCGAGCCCTGGACCACCACCGTGAAGCCGTCCATCTGCTCCAGCAGGTCCTCCAGGTCTGTGGCCACGAAGTCGATCACGCCCAGCTCCAGGGCCTCCTCCGCGGTGGCGGCCGCGGCCTCCTGCACCGCGGCCACTGCCCACTCCACCGCCTTCTCACCTCGCCGAGAGGCCAGGTTCCGGATGTCCGCGGCCAGGATGTTCTTCACCTTCTGTTCCAGGGTCTCCCCGATATCCTCTCCCCCGGAGCCCACAGGGCTGGCCGCGCCGATGCTGGTGCCCGGGGCCATGGCCGCCACATGGGCCGCCAGGGTGATGAAGGTGCCGGCGCTGCCGGCGTGGGCGCCGGGGGGCGAGACGTACACCACGATGGGCACCGCGGAGGCCAGCATCTCCTGGACAATCCGCTTGGTCACCTCCACGCTGCCCCCCGGGGTGTCCAGTTCCAAGATGAGGGCCTCGGCCCCTGTCTCCTGGGCTGCCTGGATGCCGTCGTTGATGTACTGGCCCAGCACCGGGGTCACCGCGCCGCTGAAGCGGAGCACGTAGACCACCCGCTCTTCCCGGGCCTGGCCTGCCACCTGGAGCGGGGACAGGGCCTGGGCTCCCGTGAGGAACAGGCCCAGGGCCCAGGAGGTGAGGTAGAACCAGCGCAGGAAGCGGATCATGGTCTTGTCCTTTGTCCTGTCCTTTCCGAGGGCGTCGGCCGGCTGTCATCGGTCCAGGTGTCTGGCGCCGCCGCGCGGAACGCCGCCACCTGGGCCAGGATCTCCTCCACAGAGCGGCGCCCCCCCTCGCCCTGGGTGCCCAGCATCTGCATCAGCTCCTGGATGCGCATGTCGCCCTCCAGGGCCACCACCTGGGTTCGGGTGCGGGGCCGGCCGTCTTCTCGGTAGGTCTGTTTCTCCACCCGGAGGTGGCGATCCGCGAAGGCGGCCAGTTGGGGCAGGTGGGTGATGCAGATCACCTGGTGGCGGATCGGGCCCTCTGGGGCCGGGGCCTGGGTGAGCCGCCACAGCTTGGCCCCCACCACAGCCCCGACCCGGCCGCCGATTCCCTGGTCGATCTCGTCGAAGATCAGGGTGGGGGTGGCATCGGCATGGACCAGCACGCTCTTCAGCGCCAACATGAGCCGGGCCGTCTCGCCGCCCGAGGCCACCCGAGCCAGGGGCCTGAGGGGTTCGCCCGGGTTCGCGCTCAGCAGGAAGGCCACCCGGTCGATGCCGGTGCGGTCGAAGGCCACCCGACGGCCGTCGGGCAGGTACGCGCCCTGGGGATCCTCCACCTGGGCCACCTGGACGTGGAAGCGGGCCTGGGCCATGCGGAGGTCGGCCAGCTCCTGCTCCACGGCCTGGGCCATGCGCTGGCCGGCCTCCTCCCGGGCTGCGCTGAGCTCTGCGGCCAGCCGGCCGATCTCCTGCAGCAGGGCGTCCTCCTGGGTCTCCAGCTCCTCGGTCCGGGCCTCCCGACGGTCCAACGTCTCCAGCTCGGCCCGGGCCTGGGCGCCATAGGCCAGAACCTCTGGGATGGAGCTGCCGTACTTGCGTTTCAGGTCCGCGATCAGGTGGAGCCGTTCCTCCACCTCCTCCAGCCGCTGGGGATCGAACTCCAGGCCCTCCGCGTAGTCCTGGAGGGCGCGGGCCAGCTCCCCGAGCTGCTCCAGCAGGCTCTGGCCCTGGAGGGCCAGGGATTCCAGCTCGGGGTCGATCCGGGCCAGCCGCTCCAGCCGCCCCACCGCCTCCCCCACCAGGTCCAGGGCCGAGGGGATCTCTCCCTCGCCCAGGGCCAGGATCGTCTCCGCCGCCTGGGCCCACTGGATCAGGCTCTCCGCGTTGGCCAGCCGTCGACGTTCGCTCTCCAGGGCCTCCTCCTCTCCGGGCTCCAGGCGGGCCTGCTCGATCTCCGCCACCTGAAAGCGCAGCAGGTCCAGCCGCTGGGCAACGGTCCGCTCGTCCTGGTGCAGGCGTGCCAGCTCGTCCCGCACGGCCTGGAGCCGGCCCACCGCGTCGGCCACGCGGCGGCGCAGGGGCAACAGCCCGGCGTACCGGTCCAGCAGATGCAGGTGGGTGCGCTCCCGGAGCAGGCCCAGGTGTTCTCCCTGGCCGTGGATATCCACCAGCCGGCCGGCTATCCGGGCCAGGAGGCCCAGGGGCACCGCCCGGCCGTTGACCCGGGCGATGTGGCGGCCGCTGCTCCGCACCTCTCGGCCCAGCACCACCTGGTCCGGCGCGTCCGGGTCGTCCAGCCCTTCCTCCTCCAGGAGGGCTCGGATCTCCTCCACCCGCTCTCGGGTGGGTGGGGGGAGGCCCCGGTCCGTCGGGGAGGGCAGGTGGAACGTGGCCTCGATCTCGGCCCGGCTCCGCCCGGCCCGGATCATCTCTCCGCTGGCTCGGTCACCCAGGAGCAGGCCCAGGGCATCCAGGATGATGGACTTGCCGGCGCCGGTCTCGCCGGTGAGGACGTTGAAGCCCGGGTGGAAGCGCAGGAGCAGCGCGTCGATGATGGCGAAATCGCGGATCCGGAGCTCCGCGAGCATGGGGCTCGGTCGATGGATCTGGACCTGGGTTGGAACCGGGGAGATGCCCATGGCGTTGATACGGTGCCGAACACACGCAGTCGCACACACGCAGTCGCACAGATGTTTGGCTCCATTGTAGCACAAGCTGGGGTTCCTATGGAATCCTCGGACAGCCCTTCGATGCGCGGCACCGCTCGCCGCGGGCCTGGCCCGGGTGTATTCAGATTTGGGGGCAGAGATCGAGCGAAGCTGTGATAGGATGGGG
>JALSIX010000024.1 GCA_026989655.1 Caldilineaceae bacterium | reverse complement strand
CCTGATCGTGCGGGATCTCTTCCAGGTCATCCGCTCGTTGCGGGAACGGGGGACCACGGTGCTCCTGGTGGAGCAGAACGCCCGAGCAGCCCTCCACCTGGCCGACCGGGCCTATGTGCTGGAGACCGGCTCCATCGTGCTGGAGGGCCCGGCCCAGGAGCTCCTGGAGGACGAACGGGTGCAGGCCGCATACCTGGGAGGAGGCAGGGCCTCATGAGCGAATCCCCGGTCGTCACCGAGATCCACGGCCCGGTGGGCCTGATCCGGATCCACCGCCCCAGGCGGCTCAACGCGCTGAACAGCCAGGTGATCCGCGGCATCGTGGAGGCTGCCGAGGCCTTCGACGCGGACCCGGCCATCGGGGCCCTCGTCCTCACCGGCGACGAACGGGCCTTCGCGGCCGGCGCGGACGTGCAGGAGCTCTCCGGCGCGACCCCCGTGGACCAGATCCTGGGCGAGCGGCGTCGGCTCTGGCGCCGTTTTCGGGCCGTGCGGCTCCCCATCATCGCGGCGGTGTCTGGCTGGTGCCTGGGCGGAGGCAACGAGCTGGCCATGGCCTGTGACATGATCGTGGCCTCGGAGACAGCCCGGTTCGGCCAGCCCGAGGTGAACCTGGGCATCATGCCCGGGGCCGGGGGCACCCAGCGGCTGGCCCGGGCCGTGGGCAAGGCCATGGCCATGGAGATGGCCCTGAACGGGCGCCTCCTCTCCGCCCGGGAGGCCTACGACTTCCACCTGGTGAACCGGGTGGTTCCAGTGGAGCACTACCTGGAAGAAGCCCTGAAGCTGGCCCGGGAGATCGCGGAACGAGCTCCCATCGCCGTGCGGCTCATCAAGGAGGCGGTGAACCAGGCCTTCGAGACTCCCCTGAGCGATGGGCTGGAGGACGAGCGACGGCTCTTCGCCCTCCTCTTCAGCACCGCGGACCAACGGGAAGGGATGGCCGCGTTCCTGGAGAAAAGGGCTCCCCGGTGGCAGGGGCGATAGCCCTGGGAGCCCCGACACCGGGACCGGCCTGCCCTCCTCCAGGAACAGGGCAGGGTCGGACGGACGCCCATCCCCCGCCAGGGCAGAGGCCTCCCCAGGGGAATTCCCCAGGCGTGTCCGCCCACCCCTTGCCCGTTCGCCTGCCCATCGGGTACCATTGAGACATGGTCCGTGGTCAACTCACCCTGTTCGGCGACTTTCGGCTCACCCTTGCAGAACCGGACAGCGACGCCCGGCAGAGCTGGGGACCTCGACGTCTGCCCCTGCTCCTCGCGTATCTGGCCCTCCACCTGGACCGTCCGCTGGACCGAGAGCATGTGGCCTTCCGCCTCTGGCCCCAGGAACCCGAGCCCGCCGCGCTGGCCCACCTGCGCCAACAGCTCCATCAACTGCGGGCCCTGTTGTTGGACCACGGATGGCCGGCCCATCTCCTGGAGAGCGGCTCCCGCCACGTCCGGCTGCACAGCCATCCCGCCCTGCGCATCGACGCCTGGCGTTTCCAGGAGCTGGCGGAACACCCAGAGGGGTGGGATCGGGCCGTGGCCCTCTATGCCGGAGATCTCCTGGAGCCCCTGGGCGAGTTGGACTGGATCCTGCCCCTGCGCGTTCGGTTCCGGGAACGGGTCCAGCAGATGTTGCTCGCCCTGGCCCAGGATGCCCTGCGCCGGTGTGCGCCCGAACAGGCCAGGAGCTACACGGCCCGGCTGTTGGCCCTGGACCCCCTACGGGAGGACGCCCACCGGCTCCACATGGAGGCCCTGACGGCCGCAGGGCGTCGGGTGGAGGCGCTCCAGCACTTCCAGGAGCTCCATCGACGCATGGCCGAGGAATGGGGCACCCAACCGGGACCGGCCTTGATGGCGCTGGCCCAGGCCCTGCGAAACGGTCGACTCCATCCAACCCCATCGCCCAGACCGTCGGGGCCCCTGGGATGTGTCTCGCCGCCCACGGCGGCCCGGCTGGTAGGCCGGGATCGGGAGTGGATGGAGCTGGAGCGGGCCCTGGCCAGCGCCCGGCGCGGCCAGGGCAGCGCACTGGTGGTGGCCGGGGAGAACGGGCTGGGACGTACCTATCTGGTGGAGACCTGGTTGGCCCACCGTCGGGAAGCGCTCCGGGTGCTGCGGGTGACATGTCACCCAGGCCAGCCGGCCTCGGAGGCCTGGGTGGATCTGGTGGCCCAGCTCCAGGAGCGAGGCCGGCCGCCCGAGGGGGAGCGGCCCGTGCGCCACCCCATCCGCTGGGCAGCCCGACAGCTCCTGGCCCGGGCCCGCCATGGCCCGGTTCCCGTGGCACTCTTCGTGCAGGACCTCCACCATGGGGACGCGAACACCTGGGAGGCCTGGGCATACCTGGCTGCCCGCTGTCACCGCATCCCGTTGGTGTTGGTGACCACGGTCGCCCCTGCCGCCCTGGACAGCCCAAACCGCCGCCACCTGCGGAGCCTCCGTCGTCGGGGGCATGTCCGCTGGCTTCCTCTGCGGGCTCTGGAACCGGAGGAGACCGGCACCCTCGTCCGCCTGTACCTGGGCCGCACCCCTCCACCGGCCTTTGTGGATGCCCTCCATCAGGTCAGCGAAGGCCATCCCTACTTTGCCGTGGCCTACATCCAGGCCATGACGGCCGAGGATGTGGGGGCATGGCGCCTCCCGGCCATGCCCCCCTCCGTCCGCCAGGTCCTCGTGGATGTGTGGAGCGCCCTGCCCCCCGAAGCCCGGTCCGTGTTGTCCGCCGCGCTGGCCCTGCCCCAGCCCTTCGAGTGGCCCGAACTGATCCAGGCCACCCCCCACATGGACGATGGGGCCCGGGTGGCCGCCCTGGAGCAGTGCCTGCGTCGAGGTGTCCTGAAGGCCACCGATGAGGGCTACCGGGTGGCCCACAACCAGATCGCGGCCCTGCTGCGGTTGGAGCAGGGACCTGGGTAGGGGAGCCGCCCCCGGGCCCTTCCCTGGATGCCTTCACCGTTCGTGTCCATGTCGGACTCTATCCATGTCACACCCTATCCATGTTGCACCCTGTACGGAGCATCCCATGAACCGACCTGCTCTGGACTATCCCGACTTTCGCCACATCCTGTTCGAACGACGGGAACCCGGCATCCTGTGGATGACCTTGAACCGCCCGGAGGTCCTCAACGCCGCGGATGAACGCCTGCACACCGAACTGGTGGAGGTGTGGAACACCGTCCACCGGGACCCCACGGTCCGGGTGGTGGTGGTCACCGGCGCGGGGCGGGCCTTCTCCGCGGGCGGCGACCTGCGGATGGTGGAGAACGCGTACCGCGATTTCCAGGAGATCGCCCGGATCTTGGACGAGGCCCGAGACCTGGTCTACAACATGCTTCACTGCGAGAAGCCCATCATCTCGGCCATCAACGGGCCCGCGGTGGGGGCCGGCCTGGTGGTCGCCCTCCTGGCCGATATCTCCATTGCCTCCGAGAAGGCTCGCCTGGCCGACGGCCACGTGCGCATGGGGGTGGCGGCCGGAGACCATGCGGCCATCCTCTGGCCTCTCCTGTGCGGCATGGCCAAGGCCAAGTACTACCTGATGACCTCGGACTTCATCGATGGCCGGGAGGCCGAGCGCATCGGGCTGGTCAGCATGTGCGTCCCCCACCAGGAACTCCACCGACGGGCCATGGAGGTGGCGGTGGACCTGGCCACCGGCCCCCAGTACGCCATCCGCTACACCAAGCGGGCCCTGAACCAGTGGATCCTCCAGGCCGGCCCCATCTTCGACCATTCCCTGGCCCTGGAGATGTTGGGCTTCTTCTCCGCGGACATGATGGCCGGGGTGGAGGCCCTGCGTCGCAAGGAGAGGCCCCGCTATCCCTCCGGGGCCCAGGAGGAGGGATAGAACCGGCCTCGGGATCGAGGACCTGGCTGGGCGGTGCCAGGTGTCCAGGCCCGGGGGGCGTTCCAGGGGCCGAGGATGTGTAGGCGAGGTTACGACGCTGGATGGGAAACCCGGATAGGGTACCGGGTGTGGCGCATCGGTTCCAATCATCCCCGTTGGGACCCATTCCCAACCCATCCAGAAAGGACAGACCCTCATGGACATCCTCAACCGCCTGGCTCCCTACGCCCATTGGCTGTTGCGCATCGCTCTGGCCTCGGTCTTCGTGTATCACGGAGGGCTCAAGATCGCCGATCCCGGAGGAGGAGCCATGTTGGGCTACGCCTCCACCCTCTGGCTCCTGGTCGGCCTTCTGGAGGCCGGTGGCGGGCTCCTGGTGGTGGTGGGCGGGATCCTGGGAGGCCCTGGGGATCGGCTCACCCGGCTGGGGGGCGCCATGCTCATGGTGCCCATGTTGGGCGCCATCACCCAGGTGCACTGGGGACGGTGGTCCTTCGTTCCCACCCCGGACTACCCCATGGGCGGCATGGAGTTCCAGACCACCTTGTTGCTGCTGGCCCTCTTCTTCGTCCTGGTAGGCAACGCCACCCAGGAGCGCTCCCTGCCGGTGCAGGCCCCTCGATAGGCGGTCCTCGGCATCCCGCCCCCCACGTGTCTATGGGTAAGGGAAGGGGGTCCCCTCCCTCAATCTGGGGGAGGCCGGGAGGGGGTCCCCTCCCCCACCCTGGGGGAGGCCGGGAGGGGATCCTCAACCGTGAAATCTACCCCCCCGTGTGCCTCCCCTGGATAGCCCCACATCTCCCTTCCATGGTACAATATCCCCACCTGTTCGAGGCCTTCTAAAGCGTTTTGGTGCGCTGCGGTCCGGTTGTCATTGGAGAAGGGAGTCGACACCCGTCATGGACGCCACCCCTGTTCCCACCGATGTTCCCAGCGAATCCTCTCGGCCCACGGCAGGGCCGAACGGCCATGGCCGCGCCCGTCGTGAGCGGACCCGCGCCGACATCCTCTTCGATCGGGAGGCCATCACCTTCGACGACGTCCTGTTGGTCCCCGGCTACGCGGAGGTCCTGCCGGCGGACGTGGACCTGAGCGTCCAGCTCCATCCTCGCCTGGTCCTGAACATCCCGGTGCTCAGCGCGGCCATGGACACCGTCACCGAGGCGGAGTTGGCCATCGCGCTGGCCCGGCAGGGTGGGTTGGGCGTCATCCATCGCAACATGTCCATCGAGCGCCAGGCCCAGGAGGTGGACAAGGTCAAGCGGAGCGAGAGCGGGATGATCGTGGATCCCATCACCCTGGGGCCCGACCACACCCTGGCCGACGCGGAGGCGGTGATGAGCCGCTACCATATCAGCGGGGTCCCCATCACCGACGAACAGGGCCGTCTCCTGGGCATCCTCACCAACCGGGATGTGCGCTTTGCCACCGACTACAGTCGGCCCATCCGGGAGTACATGGTGTCGGAGAACCTGATCACGGCCCGGCTGGGGACCACCCTGGAGGAGGCCAAGGCCATCCTCCACCGGTATCGCATCGAGAAGCTGCCCCTGGTGGACGAGCACGGCTATCTGAGGGGCCTGATCACCTACAAGGACATCCTGAAGAAGCAGGACTACCCCTACTCGGCCAAGGACGAGCGAGGTCGCCTGCTGGTGGCCGCCGCGGTGGGGGTGGGGCCCGAGGCCCTGGAACGGGCGGAGGCCCTGGTGGCCGCGGGCGTGGATGCATTGGCCGTGGACACCGCGCACGGCCACAGCAAGGGGGTGGTGGACACGGTCCGCGCGCTCCGGGCCCGATACCCGGAGATCCCCATTCTGGCCGGCAACGTGGTCACCGCCGCGGGGGTCCAGGCCCTGGTGGAGGCCGGCGCGGACGTGGTCAAGGTGGGGGTGGGCGCGGGCTCCATCTGCACCACCCGGGTGGTGGCCGGCGCGGGCATGCCCCAGTTGACCGCGGTGGCCGAGTGCGCGGAGGTCGGCTGGCGGCTGGGGGTCCCCATCGTCGCAGACGGTGGCATCCGCTACAGCGGCGACATCACCAAGGCCCTGGCCGCGGGCGCGTCCGCGGTGATGCTGGGGAGCCTGCTGGCCGGGCTCCACGAGTCGCCGGGGGAGATCGTCATCCGCGAGGGGCGTTCCTTCAAGGAGTATCGGGGCATGGGCAGTTTGGGCGCGCTGAAGGGCCGGGCCGCAGACCGGTACCAGACGGGCCAGCGCGACCACGGCGCCTCTCCGGACCTGGGCGGCAAGCTCGTGCCCGAGGGGATCGAGGGCCAGGTCCCCTACAAGGGCTTTCTGAAGGACTTTGTCTTCCAGCTCATGGGCGGCCTGCGCAGCGGCATGGGGTACGTGGGCGCGGCCAGCCTCTCGGAGCTCTGGACGAAGGCCCGCTTCGTCCGCATCAGCGGGGCCAGCTACCAGGAAAGCCATCCCCACAGCATCATCATCACCAAGGAAGCGCCCAACTACCAGCTACGCCCCTAGAGAGGATCGGGACATGACCGTGACCGCTGTGGTCGGCGCGCAGTGGGGAGACGAGGGCAAGGGGCGCGTCATCGACTACCTGGCCCAACAGGCAGACATGGTGATCCGCTTCCAGGGCGGGGACAACGCGGGCCACACGGTGGTCAACGAGTACGGCCGCCACGCCCTCCACCTGATCCCCAGCGGCATCTTCAACCCCGCCACGGTGAACATCATCGGCACCGGCTGTGTGGTCAACCCGGCCGCGCTCCTGGAGGAGATGGCCTCCTTGGCCGCGGCCGGCGTCTGCCTGGACAACCTGTGGATCAGTGCCCGGGCCCAGATGCTCATGCCCTACCATCGGGTCCTGGACGGGCTGGAGGAGGCCGCACGGGGCAAGGACACCATCGGCACCACCAAGCGGGGCATCGGCCCCGCCTACGCGGACAAGGCCGCCCGTTCCGGGCTCCGCATGGGCGATCTCCTCTCGCCGGAATGGCTGGAGGCCCGTCTGGACAGCGCCCTGCAGGTGGTGAACCGCAAGCTCCAGATCCTGGGCGGAGAGCCCCTGGACGGCCGGGAGCTCTACAACGCCTGCCTGGAGTACCGGGAACGCCTGGCCCATCGCATCGTGGACACGGTGCCCATGGTCCGCACCGCTCTGGAACAGGGCCAGGAGATCCTCCTGGAGGGGCAGCTCGGCGTCATGCGGGACCTGGACTGGGGCATCTATCCCTATGTGACCAGCAGCAACCCCACCGCGGCCTACGCGCCCGCGGGCGCGGGGCTGCCGGCCGGGGCCATCGACCGGGTCATCGGCGTGGTCAAGGCCTACAGCACCGCGGTGGGCGACGGCCCTTTCCCCACAGAGCTCCACGACGAGATGGGGGAACGGTTGCGGGAGATGGGCCAGGAGTACGGGGCCACCACCGGCCGCCCCCGACGCTGTGGCTGGTTCGACGGGGTGGCCATCCGCTACGCGAGCTGGCTCAACGGCATGACCGGCCTGGCCATCACCAAGTTGGACGTGCTGGACCGGTTCGAGGCCCTGCACATCTGTGTGGGCTACCGGCTCCCGGATGGCACCGTGGTCACCGACTCCATGCCCGACACCCCTTGGCTCTTCCAGGTGGAGCCCATCTACGAGGAGTGGCCCGGGTGGATGGCACCCACCTCGGCCTGTCGCTCCTGGAAGGAGCTCCCCGAGAACGCCCGTCGCTACTGCCGGCGCATCGCGGAGCTGGCAGGCGTACCCATCGCCTACATCTCCGTAGGGCCCGAACGGGACCAGATGTTCCGGGTCCGGTGAGCCATGGCCCCCCGGAGGGGGCAACGGCCTGGGCCTCATCTACCCGTACAGATCGGGACGCCGGTCCTGGAAGATGGGGATCTGTTCCCGAAAGGCCTGGACCCTGTCCAGGTCCAGGGTCACGGTGAGCAGGGCCTCCACATCTCCGCCCTCGATCAGGGTCTCTCCCCAGGGATCCACCACCCCGGACGCGCCGAAGAATGCGGTGTCCCGGGTGGTGCCCACCCGGTTGCAGGCCGCGACAAAGCACTGGTTCTCGATGGCCCGGGCCCGAAGCAGCGTGCGCCAGTGCATGCGCCGGGGATAGGGCCACTCCGCGGGGACCAGGATCACCTGGGCTCCCTCCAGGGCATAGCGGCGGCTCAGCTCGGGAAAGCGCAGGTCGTAGCAGATGGAGAGGCCCATCACCCCCCAGGGCGTCTCCACCGTGGCGGTCCGGTCCCCCGGCGCCAGGTAGAGGTGTTCATCCATCAGGCGGAAGAGGTGGACCTTGCTGTACGCGGCCGCCAGGCTCCCATCCGCCGCGTAGACGGCCAGGGTGTTGTAGAAGCGGCCATTGCGGGCCTCCAGGAGGGAGCCCGCCAGCCACACCCCATGGTCTCGGGCCATCTGGGCAAAGCGGCCGAACCAGCCCGGCTCTTCCGGGGAGCGGGCCAGAGGCGACGCGTGCTCGGCCGCGCGCTCCAGGTCGTAGGCCGTGCTCCACAGCTCCGGCAAGAGCACCAGATGGCTGCCCCGCCGAGCTGCCTCCGCCACGAATTTCTCGGCTCGGGCGAAGTTGCCGGCCGGGTCCCCCAGCCGGCAGTCCATCTGTACCAGGGTCAAGGTCAGCTCTGCCACCGTTTCCTCCCTTCCTCGTCCCCTCTTCCCATCTGTCCAAGGTCTGTCCAAGGGGTCGATCTTTCCAGGGGGGCCTATTCCTCGGGGGGAAGCTCCTCCACACTCGCTCCCGGGGCCGGCCCCGCGTACTCGCCCAGCCGTCCCGGGAGCTTTCGGCTCCGAGCCGGCCGCGGGGAACGCGGGAAGCGCTTCGGGGTGCCCCGATGGTCCAGGCCCGGTGCGGACTGGAGGGGCAGCCTGTGGCCTTGGGGGGGGCGACGTGTCGCCCGCCAGGCCATCCCCAGCCCCACGACCACCAACAGGAGCGGCCACCATCGCCACCAGAGGTTCTGGCCTGTGCGTCCCAGCCCCGACAGGAAGATCCCGAAGACCACCAACACCGAACCAGGGATCAAGGCCCACCACAGCCGACGCGCCTGTCCCAACATGTAGAGGAGGAAGAAGACCAGCCCCAAGCCCACGAAGAGGACCGTGCCCAGGGTCTCCGGCCGTTCCGTGCGGCTGCTCAGCCCGATGACCCCTCCCAACACCAGCATGAACCCGCCGGGGATCACGGCCCACCATCGCTCCTCCCGGTCCAACAGGTAGATATGGAAGAAGGCCAGGGCCTGGCCCACGAAGAGCAGGGCACCGGTGAGCCGGGGATCCACTCCCGGGACGGTGGTCAGGTAGACCATGCCGGCCAGGGCCAGGAAGGTCCATCCCGGGATGAGGCGCCACCAACGTTCCCGCCGGGCCAGGTAGCCGCCGAAGAAGCCCAGGCCGGCCCCGGTCAGGAGCCCGGCCAGAAGGTACTGGGCTGTGGGCTCCCACGCGGCGAAGATGCCGAGATTGAAGAGGAGCAGGGCTACCCCGCCCAGGGCCAGGGCCAGGGCCCAGAGCAGGTGGGTGGTACGGGCATCGGTGGAGATCGGTCGGGGCATGGAGGGCTCTCCTCTCGGGTCAGGGGAGCTGGGCGGGCATGGGTGGGAGCTGTTCCACCACCCGCCGCAGCGCGGTCTCCAACACCTGGACGGCCTGCCAGTACTCTTCCAGGGAGAGGTGCTCGTTGGGCGTGTGGTCCAGGGTGGAATCGCCGGGGCCGTAGGCCAGGATGGGACAGCGCCAGGCCGGCCCGACCACGTTCATGTCGCTGGTGCCGGTCTTGACCACGAAGGCCGGGCGTGTGCCCTTCACCTGGCGGATGGCCCCCAGGAAGGCCCGGACCAGGGGGCTGTTGCGCGGGCTGCGCCAGGCCGGCTCGTAGCCCTGCAGACGCAGCACCAGCCGGCCACGGCTGCCCGCCACCGTCAGCTCCACCGGCCGGGCGTCCAGGGTGCCCAGAGGGGCCGGCAGCGTCGGTACCTGGTCCGCGGCCATCCGTTCGCCTGCCCATTCCAGCAGGTGGGTGGCCAGTCGATCCACCGGGAAATCCGGCGGGAGGCGCAGGCCCATGCGGGCCTCCACCCGCTCCTGCATGGCCTCGTCCAGCCAGGTGCAGATGTGGCGCAGGCTGGGCTGGAGCTGCTGGAAGGCCCGGGGGCGATCCCGGTTGAACGCGTCGGCCCAGGCGGTCAGGCGGTTCCAGATGTCCACGGGCACGGTGGCCACGCCCGCGTCCGGCCCCGCGGTGTGGGCCATGGCCTGGGCGGCCTCCACCCCCACCAACAGGCGGCCCTTGTAGCCCAGGGTGAGGCGGGAGCCACCGCTGGGCTCGCCGACGACACAGGCCGCGGGGACGGGCTCCTGGGTGCCGTTGAACCGGTCTCGGATGGCCCGGGCTCCCCGGCTGGTGGCGCTCTCCTCCTCCACCGCGCCCACCACCACCAGGCGGACCCGGGCCTCTTCGGCCCAGGCCGGGCCCAGCCGGGCGGCTCCGGCCACGAAGGCGGCCAGGGGGCCCTTGGCGTCCACGCTTCCCCGGCCGTAGAGGACCGGTCCCTGGGGGCCGTCCTCCACCCGCACGGGGATGTGGCCAGGGACGGTGTCGATGTGGCCCAGGAGCACCATCACCCGGGCCGCGTCCGCCGGCCCCAGCTCGCCCACCGCGTTGGACACCGGATCCAGGTAGGCTCGGGAGAAGCCGGCCCGACGCATCTGCTCCACCAGCCAGGCGCTGGCCTGTCCCTCCTGGCCGCTGGGCGAGGGGATGGACACCAGGCCCCGCAGCAGGTCAACGGCTGCCTCGCGCTCCATGGGCAGGGGGCTCCTGTCGGGCGTGTGCCACGGCGAAGGGCTCTGGGGCGAGGCCTTTGGGCCTTCTCGGAGAGGCGGCCTTTCCGAAGGGGCTCACCCCGGGCCGGCCCCTGGGGCTACTCCAGGCTGTCCAGCAGATCCCCCAGTTCATCGCTCCACACATCGTCCAAGGGCATGAAGGGGCGCTCGGTGAAGTCCTCCTCCAGTTGGCGGAGATAGGCCCGGACGTTGAGCTGGGGGGCCTGTTGGGCCAGCTCCTCCATCTCGGCCTCCATGGCGGCCAGCAGTTCGTCGCTCCTGTCCCGGAGGTCCGCGAGGTCGATGCCCAGGCCGAACATGTGGTTGAAGCGGCGCAGGATGTCGTACCAGGCCTTGTAGTCCTGCTCGATGCGGATGCCGCCGTGGGGGAGGAAGACCACCTGGTCGAAGTCATAGGCGGGGACCATCGCGTAGAAGGCGAAACACTCGATGCCCTCCAACATGGCCCGGTGGATCAGGTAGGTGCCGATGGTGGCCCCGCCCTGGTAGTTGGAGAAGCGGACCGCGTAGGGCTCCAGTTCCTCTCGTAGGTGGGGCAGGCTGTAGACGCAGGCGATCTCCCGTTCCTTGTCGTAGGGCATGGCCCCGTACACCCCGCCCACAATGGCTACCCGGCGGATCTCCAGGGCCCGCACCACGGCGAAGAAGGCCTCCGCGTACTCCTCCTCGTTCATGTGGGGTTCGTCGCCCCGAAAGATGACCAGGCCCTTGTCCTCGCCCACCGGGTGGTAGTAGAACTCGTTGCGTTTGCCCTGGAGCTCCTGGATCTGGCCCTCTTCCAGGTGGACGAACGGCCGGAGCAGGTGGTGGGTGCCCGGCACCTGGAAGAGGTAGAAGCCCTCGGGGGCGATCTCGCCGATGAAGTGGGCCGAGAGCCGTTGGACCAGGTACTCGGGCAGGCCGGAGGAGACGTTCCCCGCGTCGGCCCACTGGTCCCACCCCGCGATCATGACCATCTCGGTGGCCTGGGGCAATTCGTGTAGCTCGAATGTGCGCGCCATGGGGTGTCCTCTATTTGACCAAGAGCACCGGGCAGGGGGCCAGGATGGCCACCTTGTAGCTGATGGTGGCCCAGCCGGTGGTGGGGTGGCTGGGATCGACGCGATGGGACGACATGATGACCAGATCCACCTGGTTCTCCTCCACGAACGCCAGGATGCCCTGGACACGCTCGCCGAAGCGGATGGCGCAGGTGACGGGCACCGCCGGGGGGTGGGAGGCCGGGATGAGCTCCCGGCATTGGCCCTCGGCCCGGCGTTCCAGCTCGTCGTAGAAGGCCTTGAGCTCGCCGTGGCGGGTGGTGCCGGCGATCATCTCGATGACGTGGAGCAGGATCACCTGCCCGTTCCCCGTCCGGGCGATCTCCACGGCCATCTGGATGGCCGGCCGGTTCTTCTCGGTGAGGTCCACGGGCACCAGGATGGTCTGGAACATGGGTCCGGATCCTCCACGCAGGTCTGGCGGTCTGCACAGCTCCGGAACAACGAGCACGGGCCGAGTGTGCCGATCCCCGGCCGTGTCATTGTACCACGCGTTGCGCGGAAAACGGATCCCCCCTGGCCGGGCCTGTGGATCCGAAGGGCCTCCGGGACATCGGTCCACGGCCAACCGTCCCGGTGTCTTGCCGGGATGGGAGCATCGTGGGGCAGGAGTGGTCCTGTCGATCTGGCCCGCCGGGGAGATGGTCGGTGGACAACGATCTCGGACCACGCTCTCCCCGGTGGGTTTGCCCATCTTCGCTCCCGTGTGTTAAAATGTCTGCTGGCCTGCGGCGAGGGGACTCCCGGTCCCCTCGTTCTTTCTGTTCACAGCAACCGGGCTGTGGGCGTATTCCAGAGAAAGACGAAAGGAGAGACCCGCGGATGGCCGATACCAACAAGCTGCGTGAGTACGAGCTGGTCTACATCATCCAGCCCAACCTGGACGAAGAGCAGATCCGATCCCTGGATGGGCGTCTGGCCCAGGCGGTGGAGCGGGCCGGTGGCCGGATCACCGGGACCGAGATCTGGGGCCAGCGACGTCTTGCCTACCCCATCCAGAAGTTCCTGGAGGGCTACTACATCCTCCACCTGTTGGAACTGCCCCCGGAGGGCGTGGCCCAGGTCGAGCGTTCCCTGCGGCTGAGCGAGGATGTGCTCCGCTACCTCATCGTGCGCACGGACGAATGAAGCGATCATCCCAGCGGTGGATGCAAGGAGAGGGACGACCATGAGCGAAGAGATCCGCAACCCGGAAGTGGAGCCCGAGCAAGAGGCGCCGGAGGCCCAGGCCGACACGGAGGCAGCGTCCGAGGCCCCAGGCCCGGAGAGCGAGGCCGGAGAGGACGTGGAGGCCCTGGAGGACGAGACCATTCCCCCCGCGGACGAGCTGGACGTGGAGGCCCTGGAGGAGGAAGAGGCCGAGGAGACAGGACCCACCCTGGTGGAAGGGCCTGCTTCCTTCGCCAGCACCCGAGAGGGGCGTCGCCGCAGTCCTCGCTCCGTGGGCCAGGAGGTCCGCCTGGAGGACATCGACTACAAGAACGTGGAGGTCCTCAGCCGTTTCGTGGACAACTTCGGCCGCATCTACAACCGGCGCAAGACCCGGGTCAGCGCAAAGATGCAGCGGCGGGTGACCAAGGCCATCAAGCGGGCCCGCCACCTGGCCTTGATGCCCTACACCTACGACCATATCCGAATGACCCGCAGGCGCTAGGCAGGATCGGGCCATGGCAAAGCGCAAGAAGCGACGACGGCAGGAGGAGCACAGGCCCGAGACCCGCAAACAACAGCGGCTCCGTGCCCGGGACCGAGAGCGCAACCGGCGGCTGGTCCTGGGCGTGGGCTCCGCGGTGGCGGTGGCCCTGCTGTTGGTGGTCTTGGGCCTGGTGAACGAGCTGTGGATCAAGCCGAACCGCGCGCTGGCCCAGGTGGCGGACCGGAGCATCATCACCCGAGACTACGTGAAGCGACTCCGGCTGGAGAAGGCCCTCCTGGAGGAACAGCTCCTGCAGCTCCAGCTCTTCGAACAGCAGTTGGGCAACCAGGGGTTCTTCACCAACCAGATCATCCAGATCCAGTCCCTCCTGGCGGACCCCCTGACCCTGGGGACCCAGGTCCTCAACACCCTTATCGAGGAACAGGTCATCCGCATCCGGGCCGAGGAGATGGGGATCGCCGTCACCGACGCCGAGGTGGAGGAGGCCCTGCGGGAGGAGGTGGCGGCCCTCCAAGGGGCGCTGACCGTGCCCCAGGCCACGGCGACGGCCCAGGCCGCGGTGGAGGCCACGGCCACCGCCGCGCTCTTCACCCCCACGCCCACCCTGGCCGCCGAGGCGATCCTCACGCCGACCCTGGAACCGCCCACACCCACCCCGCGCCCCCTCCTGGACGACGCCCTCTACCAGGAGGGGCTCCGACAACTGGAGCAGCGCATCCAGGAGGAGGCCGGCATCACCCTGGCGGAGTACCGGGAGATCGTCCGGGCCCGACTCCTGCGCCAGAAGCTTCGGGACCGGATCGGGGAGGAGCGGGTCTCCCCCACCGAGGAGCAGATCCGGGTGCGCCATATCCTCGTCCGGGTGGACGAGACGGCCGAGCCTGAGTCCACGGAGCCGGTGACAGCCACCCTGGGCCTGACCGAGACCCTGGAGCTCACGGCCACCCGGGCCCTCACAGCTACCGAGACGGTGACGGCCACCCAGGCCCTCACGGATACCGTGGCCCCGGCGACGGAGCGGGGACGGACCGACGCCGAGGCGCTGGCCCTGGCCCTGGAGATCCGCCAGCGTCTGTTGGATGGCGAGGACTTCGCGGAGCTGGCCCGGCAGTACAGCGACGACCCGGGCAGCGCGGACCAGGGCGGCGATCTGGGCTGGGTGGGCCGCGGCCGTTTCGTGCCCGAGTTCGAGGAGGTGGCCTTCCAACTGGAGGTGGGAGCCCTCAGCGAGCCCGTCCGCACCCAGTTCGGCTACCACATCATCCAGGTTCTGGAGAAGGACCCCGAGCGGCCCAAGGATCCCGGCCAGCTGGAGCAGGAGAAGGATCAGGCCTTCCAGGAGTGGCTCCAGGAACAGGTCCAGTCCACGGAGATCCGCCGCCCGGACGACCTCCTGTCCGTCATCCCCGACGACCTGTGAGGCCGGAGAGTTCCGGCAACCTCTGGCCTTCCCCCAGGGGGCGGTGGGACGGCAGCACCGACGGCCGTCCTACCGCCCCCCAGGGGGGTGGCCGACCCCCCTCCGAGGGGCTTCCTGTACCAGCCCCAGAAGCTCCCGAATCCGCAGGGCCAGCTGCCCGAACGACTTTTGGGCCACCACGGCCACGTTCCGGGGGCGGGGCAGGTCCACCGGCACCTGGGCCACCATTCTCCCCGGCTGTCCCCCAAGCACCCATACCCGATCTGCCAACAGGACTGCCTCCTCGATGCTGTGGGTCACCATGAGCACCGTGGGACGGTAGCGGGCATGGAGGGCCAGCAGCTCCAGGTTCAGCCGCTCCCGGGTCAGGGCGTCCAGCGCGCCGAAGGGTTCGTCCAGGAGGAGGACCTCCGGATCCCGGATCAGGGTTCGCACCAGAGCCACCCGCTGGGCCATGCCGCCGGAGAGCTGGGCCGGATACGCGTCGGCGAACTCGGCCAGGCCCACGGTCTCCAGCAGGTGCAGGGCCTTCTCCCGCTCCGGGGGGCCGATGGGCCCTTGCAGCTCCAGGGGCAGCAGCACGTTGTCCAGCACCGTGCGCCAGGGCATGAGATTGGTCCGCTGGAAGACGAAGCCGATGGCTGGATGGGGCCCGGTCAAGGGCTCTCCGTCCAGCAACACCTGGCCGGTCTCCGGCCGAAGCAGTCCACCCGCGATGCGGAGCAGGGTGGTCTTGCCGCTGCCGCTGGGCCCCACGATGCACACGAACTCCCCGGCCGCCACCTGGACGTGGACCCTGGCCAGCGCGGGGATGGGGCGGGGTCCACTCCGGTAGGCGTGGCTCACCCAATGTAGTTCCAGCACGGGAGGGGGGGAGACGTCCTTCACGGCAGGAAGTCGTGGGTGTAGAGGCTTTCGGGATCCACCCGGACGTCGACGAAGCCCAGTGTCTGCATGAGCTCGGCCAGCCGTCGCCATTCCTCCGGAGTGGTCTCCCCCAGGCGCAGGCCCGGTCGGGCTTGCCAGTAGTCCAGGGAGGCGTCGAAGACCGCCCGGTTGATGGCCCGGTTCTCCCCGCCCGCCTCGGGGACGAACCGGAGCGCGATCTCGAAGGCCTCGTCCGGGTGCTCCAGAGTGTACTGGAGGGCCCGGAGGGAGGCCCGGACCATGCGGCGCACCAGCTCGGGCTCCTCTTCCAGGGTCTGTTCGTTGGTGACCAGGCCGTTGGCCGGGATCTGCACATATTCGTCCAGGGGGATCTGCACCACCGCCACGCCCTGTTGGGCCAGGATCACGGGGCCGTTCACCGCGTAGTCCACTGCCGCGTCCACCCGGCCCTCGGCCACGGCCTGGGCCTGGGTGAAGCCGATGCTCTCGAGCTGCACGTCCTCCTCCCGCAGCCCTGCCGCGTCCAACAGGACGCGGAGGGCCACGTAGGTGGCGCCGAAGGGCCCGGGAATGCCGATCCGCTTGCCGGCCAGGTCCTGGGCCGTGCGGATGCCCGCGTCTGCCTTGGCGAAGACCACCACGGGGTAGCGGGAGTACCAGTTCATCACGTAGCGCACGGGCAACCCCTGGGCCCGTCCCAGGACCACCTGGTCGCCGCTGCCGATCATGAAGCGGAGCTCTCCGGTGCCCACGAGCTTCAGGTAGTCGTTCTCGAACCCGTAGGCCAGGCCCAGATCGATCCCCTCTGCCTGGAAGAAATCCTTGGCGATGCCGGTGTAGAAGGGCGCGAACTGGACGTTGGGGATGAACCCCACCCCCAGGGAGATGGGCTGAGGGGTCGGGGCCATCGCCCTGGGGGTGTCCGGAGGGGGCGTTGCCGGCGCCTGGGGAAGACATCCGGCGCTCCATAGGGCGGCCATCAAGGCCAACAGGGGCAGGAGACGGACTCGCGACATGGGGGTCCTCCGGATCGATCATGGGGGCAGCGGACCTCGGAGACGGGGGCGCTTCACCGCCCGATCCGCTGCCACTGCAGGAACACGTGTTCCAACATCCGCACGCCACCGTAGAGGAGTTGGGCCACCAGGACCAGGCTGAACACCGCGACGAAGATCATGGACGTGTCCAACACCCCTCGGCCCAGGTTGATCAGGAAGCCCAGGCCCACGTCCGCGCCGACGAACTCGCCCACCACCGCGCCCACCACAGAGAGGAGCGCGCTCAGCCGGAGCCCGCCGAAGATCACGGGCAACGCCGCGGGCAGCTCCAGCTTGAAGAAGACCTGTCGGGGAGTGGCCTGCAGGCTGGTCATCAGGTCCCGGAGATCGGGATCCACGTTGCGGATGCCCACCACCGTGCTCACCAGGGTCGGGAAGAAGACGATGAGCGCGCACACCAGCACCTTGCTCACCAGGCCACTGCCGAACCAGATGACCAGCAAGGGCGCGACGGCCACGATGGGGACGGTCTGGCTGGCCACCAGATAGGGCGAGAGGAGGTGTTCCAGGGCAGGGTGTTTGCCCAGGAAGTAGCCCAGGACCAGGGCCACGCCGATCCCCAGGAAAAGCCCCAACAGGATCTCCAGGAGGGTGGCCTGGAGATGGCGCCACAACAGACCCTCCACGGCCATCTGCCAGGCCTTTCGGGCCACCAGTCCGGGACCGGGCAGGATGAAGGGAGGATAGTCCTGCCAGCGGACCAGTGCTTCCCACAGGCCCAAGGCCCCGGCCAGGACCAGGGGAAAGGTCGTCCAGCCCAGATGCGCGGTTCCCCTCCCCAGGGCTGGCCGGGAATTCGGGGAACCGGGTTGGGAGTTCCACAGAAAGCCGGCATCCATGGCGGATCTCGCTCCTCACGCGTTGCGCCCCGAAGTGGCGACACTTCGGGGCGCGGGCATGGGCCAAGGGGCCGTGCAGACGATCTCCACCCGCTTGCCCAGAGCAAAAACCCCGAAGTACACACCAGGTACCTCGGGGTCTGGGCACAGCAGCCCGCGGGCAGACGGCATGGCCACCTGCCTGCATACCTTCTCCCATCCGGACTATACCGTCGGCGTCGGATTTTCACCGCTCTCCTGCTTCGGCGACGTCGGGTCGCCTCCGCTCGCAGGCTTACCGCTCCCATGGGGAGCGGATCACTGCCGGTCGGGAATTGGGGCCGGAAAGCCCCTCACCCTGCCCCGAAGGTATGGTCTATGCAGTTGTCTCGGCTCCATTATAGAGGGGGGATGGGGGAAGATCAAGAAATCGCGGGGCCGTGTTTGTCGTGTCCGTCCTGGGCGCTCCCACCCTGCTGCCGTGTGGGGGAGGGGACCTCTCGGATGGGGCTCGTGCCCCACCCTGGAGGAAGGACCAGGCAGGACAGGTGAGCAGCCCTCCGAGGACGGCCCCTGGGTGTCCTGGGAGGGCCCGGGATCGGGGGGCTGGACCGAGGTCATGCGCCGCGCTCAGGTGGAGGCGGCGTCTCCGGGGTCCTCGAGCTCCTGGGGCAGGGTCGCGGCGTAGGCCTCTAGCTCGGCCCGTTCCTGGGGGGATAGGGTGGTGCGGAGGGCCCGATCCAGGGCCCGGGTGGCCAGGGCCCGCTCCCAACACGGCCGGGCCGGATGGAGGTATGCACCCCGGCCGGGCAGCTTTCCCCGCGGATCGACCTGGACTCCTTCCGGGGAGCGCACGATCCGGATCAGGGCGCGTTTGCCGGCTGTCTGGCGACAGGCCACACAGGTCCGTATGGGGACATGTTTCCGTCGTGCCATGGGTTCCAAGGGCTCCTGGGCGGTCTGAAACTCCTGGAGAGCGGCCCGGGCGCTCCCGGAGATGTCCGCCAGGTGTTCCGGCGCACACCGGGAGCCGTGCGGAGGATGGCCGCGCCGCCCACCGGCCTGGAAGGCGCCCGCGGAGGCTGCGGCCGGCCCGACCGCAGCCTCCGCTCCACCGGCTCAGTCCAGCTGGAACTCGTCGTCCTCCTCGGACCAGTGGGGCTTGGGGCGCTTCTTCCGCTTCCGGGCCTTCTTCGCGTCGGCGCTCTCCTCCTCCCCCTCCTCCTCGTCCTCCAGGCCGGCCAGCAATTCGGCGGGGACCTCCATCTCCTCCAGGTCCACGGTCTTGCGTTGGGCCATGCGTTGGCGCAGCATGTCCGCGGTGATCACCTCGGGCAGGGCGTCCTCCTGAGGCGCGGCCCTCTCGGGGGCCTGTTCCTCTTCGGTGGGCTCCGGCTCCTCAGAGGGGGCCTCGGTGGCCTCCAGTTCCTCGAAGCTGGGCAGGGAGGCGATCTCCTTGGTCACCGCCTCCTTGGCCCGTTCGAACGCGTCCAGCGCGGCCTGGGAATCGGCCTCCTCCTGGGCCTCCACCTGTTCCAACAGGCTGCGGGTCTTGCTCCAGACATCTCCCTGCTCGGACAGGGAGGGGAGGGGCGTCTCGAAGGGAGCGCCCTCCAGCATCTCGGCGGCCCGGTCCAGGGCTGCGGTGTCTGCTTCCTCGAGCTCGTCTCGGAGGAGCCGTTCGGCTCGGGCCATCAGGTCCTCCTGGGCGGCCAGGGCCGCCTGTTTGGCCTGCTCCATGGCCAGGACGTCCAGCCCTTCCTCCCGGGCCTCGGTCTCGCTCTTGATGTCGATCCGCCAGCCGGTGAGCTTGGCCGCCAGGCGGGCGTTCTGGCCCTCCTTGCCGATGGCCAGGCTGAGCTGGCGGTCGGGCACGATGACGATGGCCGTGCGGATGGGGCCGGACTCGTCCAGCAGTACGTGGAGGACCTGGGCGGGGCTCAGGGCGTTGGCGATGAAGCGTCGGATGTCCGGGCTCCACTCCACCACGTCGATCTTCTCCCCGGCCAGTTCGTTGACGATGTTCTGGATCCGGATTCCCCGCATGCCCACACAGCTGCCCACCGGATCCACTCCGGGCACCGTCGCGGTCACCGCGACCTTGCTCCGGGCCCCGGGTTCCCGGGCAATGGCCTTGATCTCCACGGTGCCATCCCGGACCTCGGGGATCTCCTGTTCCATCAGGCGGCGCAGCAGGCCCTTGTGGGTGCGGCTCAGCCGGATCACCGGCCCCCGGCTCTGCTTCTGGACGTCCACCACGTAGAGCCGGATGTAGTCGCCCCGGCGTAGATTCTCCGAGCGGATCTGCTCCTCGCGGGGCAGGATCTGCTCGTAGCGGTCGCCGATCTGGACGGTGACCGTGCCCGAGGCCGTGTCCACGCTGCGCACCTGGGCTGTGATCACCTCGCCCACCTTGTCCGCGAAGCTCTCGTAGACGGTCTCCCGTTCGGCCTCCCGGATCCGCTGGAGGATCACCTGCTTGGCGGCCTGGGCCGCGATGCGTCCGAAGTCCTTGGGCTGGTGGGTCTCCACCCGGATCACGTCCCCGACCTGGGCGTCGGGCTGGATCTGCCGGGCCTCCTCCAGGGAGATCTCTGTGTTGGGATGCAACACCTCCTCCACCACCTCCCGCTCGGAGAAGATGCGCATCTCGCCGGTGGACCGGTCCACCTCTGCGGTGACGTTGGCGGCAAAGCCGTAGTTCCGCTTGTAGGCCGAGACCAGCGCGTCCTCGATGGCCTTGAAGATGAGCTCCTTGTCCAGTCCCTTGTCCGCGGCGATCTGGTTGATGCTGGCAATCAGTGCTTTGCTCATGGTCTCTTCGGTTTCCCTCGTTCCTTCTGCCTCTGTCCGGGAAGCTCTCTGCCGGGCTCCCCGGGATGCCCTGTACGGAAAAAGCCCGCGGCCCCACGAAGGAGCGGGGACGGTAAAAAGAAAAGTGGGGAAGCTCCCCACTTTCGGCCCGGTATCAGAGGTGAAGGAGCATTCTCCTTCCACATCTGCTATTATAGCACGAGGTGCCTCGGAGGGCAAATGGACCCGATGGGCCGATACCGGCCCGTTCCACCGGTGGGCGGCTCAGCGCACGGGCACATGGTAGCGGGCGACGATGGCCTGGCCCGGCCCACTGAGGACGAAGTCGGTGAACTCCCTGGCCGGCCCGCTGTCCTCTGAACGGCGGAGCAGGAACAGGGGCCGGGCCAGATGATAGCCCCGGTCCCGGATCTGCTCTGGGGTGGGGAGGCGGCCCTCCAGGGCCAGGACCTTCACCCCTCTCCCTTCCAGGGCATCGGAGCGGGTATAGGCCATGGAGACGTAGCCGATGGCCTGGGGATGGCCCGCGACGTAGTCCACCACATCCCAACTGGTCGGCATGACCACCGCGGTCAAGGAGACGGGCTCCTGTCCCATGACTCGGGCCTCGAAGAGGGCTCGGGTGCCGCTGCCGTCCTCCCGGCTGACCAACCGGATCTCCCCCGGCTCGCCCCCCACATCGGCCCAGTCCAGCACCCGGCCGCTGTACAGATCCCGGAGTTGGAGCAGGGTGAGCGCGTCCACCGGGTTGCTCGGATGGACGACGATGGCGATCCCGTCCAGGGCCACAGGGATGCGGTGGAGGCCCGAGGGGATCGTCTCGGGGGAGGAGATGCGGGTGCTGGCCGCCAGGTCGATCCGGCCTTGGGCCAGCCACTCCTCTCCCAGAGTGCTGCCTCCGCCCCGGATCTGGAAGTCCACGTTGGGATAGCGAGCGGAGTAGGCCTGGGTGAGCTCCACCAACACCGGGCGCATCTCCGTGGAGCCCGCGAGGGTTAGAGTCACCGGTGTGGGGCGCGCGAGGCCGGTCTGGACGCATCCGGCCAGCAGCAGGAGGCCCAGGAGGAGGGGGAGGGAAAGGAGACGGAGACCGGACACCATGGTCCACCCCTCTCAGCGGAGCCAGAACAGGGACAGGAGGCCGGCCCCGGCGCAGTAGATCGCGAAGAGGTACAGGCTGTGTCGGCGCAGGTAGTGGAGGAGGAAACGGATGGCCAGGAAGCCTGTGAGGGCGCTGGCCAGGAATCCCACGGCCAGTACCGGAAGCTGGCGCCCCAGGCCCACCGGATCGCCGGCCAGGGCATCCGCCAGCTGCAGGACCCCTGCGGCGAAGAAGACCGGTGTTCCCAGCAGAAAGCTGAACCGCGCTGCGTCCTCGCGACGGAGACCGCGGGCCAACCCCGCGGCGATGGTGGAGCCGCTTCGGCTGATCCCCGGCAGCAGGGCCAGGGCCTGGGCCAGGCCGATGAGGAGGCTGTCCCTCCACCCCAGCTCCTGGAGGGAACGCCCCAGCCGGCCCTGCCCCCACAGCTCGCTCAGGGCCAGGATGCCCGCGGTGACCAGGAGGAAGGTGGCCGCGCCCCGAGGAGAGCCGAACAGGGCCTCCAGCGGATCCTTGAAAAGGAGGCCGAGACCCACCGCGGGCAACGTGCCCAGGAGGATCAGCCAGCCCAGGCGGGCCATGGGATCGGCCAGGGAGCGATGTCGCAGGCTGGCCAGGCTGGCGGTGATCACGGCCCACAGCTCGTGGCGGAAGAAGACGACCAGGGCCGTCAAGGTGCCCCAGTGGAGCATGGTGTCGAAGAGGAGCCCCTTGTGGGGCCAGCCCAGAAGGGCCGGGACCAGTACCAGGTGGCCGCTGCTGCTGACCGGGATGAACTCGGTGGCGCCCTGGACCACGCCCAGGACCAGGGCGCGGATCAGCTCGTCCATGAGGGCTCTATCGGGAACTCAGGGATTGGAGCCGTCGGCGTCGTTGTTCGTGGCGGACGGCCTGATCGGGGATGGTGTACCGTTCCAGGAACCCGGCCCGGAAGTCCGCGAACCGGCCCTGGGCGATGGCGGCCCGGATCTCCTGCATCAGGTGGACCATGAAGTGGACGTTGTGGATGGTGAGCAGGCGGAGGCCGGTGATCTCCCTGGCCTTGACCAGGTGGCGGAGGTAGGCTCGGCTGAAGGTACGGCAGGTGTAACACGCGCAGTCCTCCTGGATGGGGCGAGGGTCCTCGGCGAAGGCGGCGTTGCGCAGGTGGATGCGGCCTGTGGGGGTCAGCGCGGCTCCGTTGCGGGCGATCCGGGTGGGCAGCACACAGTCGAAGAGATCGATCCCCCGATGGACCGCCTCCAGGATGTCCTCCGGAGTGCCCACCCCCATGAGGTAGCGGGGGCGGTCCGGTGGCAGAGCCGGGCAGGTCACGTCCAGGGTGGCGTACATCTGTTCCTTGGTCTCGCCCACGGCCAGCCCACCCACAGCATAGCCGTGGAAGTCCAACTGGGCCAGGAAGGCCACGCTCTCCAGCCGCAGGTCCGGGAAGATGCCCCCCTGCACGATGCCGAACAGGGCCTGGTCTGTCCGGCTGTGGGCGGCCTTGCACCGCTCGGCCCAGCGGTGGGTCCGGGCCAGCGCGCGCTCGTTGTAGGCCCGGTCCAGCGGCTCCGGGCATTCGTCCAACACCATGGCGATGTCCGCGCCCAGGGCCTCCTGGACGGCCATCACGTGCTCGGGGGTGAACCGGTGGACGGAGCCGTCGATGTGGCTGCGGAAGGTGACGCCGTCGTCGTCCAGGTGGCGGCGGTGGGCCAGGCTGAAGACCTGGTAGCCGCCGGAGTCGGTGAGGATGGGCCCGTCCCAGGCCATGAACGCGTGGAGCCCACCCAGACGTTGGACCCGGACATGGCCCGGGCGCAGGTAGAGATGGTAGGTGTTGGCCAGGAGGATGGAGACCCCCAGCTCGTGGAGATCCCGGGGCTCCAGGGTCTTCACGTTGGCCAGGGTGCCCACGGGGGCGAAGGCGGGCATGGGGATGGCCCCGTGGGGCGTGTGATAGGTGCTGAGCCGGGCTTGGCCGTCTGTGGCGTGGAGCTCGAACCGGAAGGGTGTGGCCATGCGGGATACGCTAGCCGATTCCCCATGGCTTGTCAAGAATCGTCCTGGGCGAGGATGGCCTCCCAGGGGGCCTCCCCGGAGACCAGGGTGCCCTTGCCCGTGTTGGGGCTGGGCGACTGGAAGGAGAGCTTTCCGCCGATGAGCTCCAGGCGCTCGAACATGTTGACCAGGCCGAAGCTGCCCTGTTCGTGGGAGGCAGCCCGGGTCTTCTCGGTATCGAAGCCGTGGCCATCGTCCTCGATCTGGAAGTAGAGCCGGGTGCGATCGCTCCAGAGCCGGACCCACAGGTGGGAGGCCTGGGCGTGCTTGCGGACGTTGCTGATGGCCTCCTGGATCACGGAGAAGATCTGGTTCGCGGCCTGGGACGAGGGTTCCCAGGGGAGTTCCTCCAGCTCGAAGACGATCTCCAGCTCCTGGGGGGCCAGGGTCTTGTTGAGCTGCTGTTCGTAGGCCCGGAGGGCGCTCACCAGGTCCTTGTTCTCCAGGATCAGGGGGCGGAGCTCGAAGAGGAGGGTCCGGATCTCGTCCTTGGCCTGGCGGGCCAGTTGCTCCAGGAGGTCGATCTCCACCTGCACCGTGTCCATCCGCCCCTTGGCCAGGAAGTTCCGGGCCATGTCCAGGTTCATCAGGATGAGGCTCAGGATCTGGGCCGGTCCGTCGTGGAGGTCCCGGGCGATCTGGCGGCGGGTCTCCTCCTGGGCCCGGATGATCCGTTCCTGCTCCTGGCGCAGGCTCTCGTAGAGGCGGGCGTTCTCCAGGGCGATGGCGGCCTGGTGGCCCAAGGTGTCCAGCCAGGAGAGGTCTTCCTCGGAGAAGCCTTGGGGATCCCGCTTGTTCAGCACCTCCAGGACACCGACCAGCCGGGAGGGGGTCTCCAGGGGCACGCAGAGGATGCTCCGGGTGACGAAGCCGGTGACCGCGTCCATGGCCTTGAAGAAGCGCGGGTCCTGGGTCACGTCGTTCACCACCAGGGCCTCCCGATGGGTGGCCACCCATCCGGCGATGCCGCGGCCGTAGGGGATCCGTCGTTCCCGGAGCAGTCCGCCGGCGGAGCCCGTGGGCACGTAGAAGATCAGCTCGTTGCGCCGCTCATCGGCCAGGAAGAGGGTGGCGGCCTCCGCGTTCAGGATGGACGCGGCCGTCTCCGTGGTCTCCGCCAGGACCGAGGCCAGGTCCAGGGTGCTGTTCAGGGCCTGCCCCACCTGGACGATGAAGCTGATGCGATCCAGCCGGTAGTGGACCAGGAGGAGCTGTCGGCTGCGGATGCCGCTGTCCAGCACGATGTTGACCAGCTGTTCCAGGGGGGCATGTTCCGCAGGCGCTGGATAGGCCTTGTCGGGGAAGAGCAGGGACACGCCTCCCTGGATCAGGCCGTCGGCCACCAGCCGAACATGGAAGAGAGGGGGCTCGGGGAGAGATGGGGCCGAGGTGGCGGTCCGGTCCCGAGGCCGACGTCTCTGGGCCTGCTCCAGGACCGTGGACTGGAGGTGGGCTTCCCAGCGTTCGACCTGGGCCCGCAATTTCCGAGGCCATCGGCCCACCCGGACTCGGACCTCGGGATATCGGTCCGGAATGGGAAAGAGCCAGATGGAGACGGCCTGGGCCTGGGTGTAGTTGCAGAGGAGCTCCGCGGCCTTCTCCCAGTAGGCATCTGTGGAGCTCTGCAGGATGTTGTGGAGCGCGGTCAGATCCCGCATGAAGGGGTTGCAGTCTCCGTTCAGGAACGCGCTCCCGGTGGGGTCCGGGCTCTCCTGGGAGGCCGATGTCCGCCTGGGAGGGCTCTGGGCAGCGGATTGGCTCATGGCTTGCACCGTGGCTCGATGAATTCTGGGACAGGGGAGGCGGGGGCCTCCCTCCTTCTTCGCACCGGCTGCCGGGCACAGCAGCCCGCGGGACGAGAGAACTCGGGTCTCTCCACTGGATAGCCTAAACCTTCCTGTACCCGGGTACTATCCGGCAAACCGCCCAACTCCGAGCGAACCCGTGCCTCGACTCCGGCATCCGGGGGGTTGGGAAGCCATGGCCGGCCAGGGTGCCCCTCAGCCGCCACAGCCCGTCCGCGGTCGTTCTCCACAACATCCCCGCCGCCAGAGGAGGCCGTTCCAGGCCACCAGGAACAGCAGCCATGTCTGGTAGGGCAACAGCAGCATCCGGGCCACAGGGTTGACCCGACGGAAACGGGCGGCGACGGCCTGCATCCATCCCCCCAGCCCGACCAGTGCCAGGAAGGCCGGGCCGACCCATCCTCGAACGAAGAGCATCCAGGACCAGAGCACGCCCAGCACCAGGTGCACGCCGTACAGGGTCAGCGCGTCCTGGGCCTCCTCTTCCCGACGGTCCACCTGCCCGGTCCACCAGACCAGCCAGGAGGCACTGCCCAGCCCCAGGAGGGCCAGGACCAGGAGGACCCGGCCCAGGGCCCCGGCAGGGAGCTCGCCGGCCGAGCGCCCCAGGGCCTGTCCCTGGAGGCCTCGGCCATGTCGGAGGGGGATTCTGCCGAGGGCGGCTGCCAGAAAGGGCAGGGCCAGGGCGATGGCTCCGGAGAGGAGTTCCCCGGAGGGAGCCTGGGTGTCGTCAGGGCTGGCCAGCGGGCGCTCCGCCATCTCGTCCTCCTTGGATCGGGCGTCGGTCTCCGCGTGGGGGTCGGCAGGCCAGGGCCATGGCGTCAGGCCCATCGGTCCACGGCTTCCCGGGCCGCGCGGATGTTGCCCACCGGGGCCACGATGGGGGTGACGCATCCGGTGCCCAGGATGAAACGGCGACCTCCCGTCTCCTCCCAGGCCCTCTGGGCTTCCTGTTGGACCTGTTCCGGCGTGCCCCGGACCATGGTCTCCCACTGGCGGAGGCCACCGCACAGGGCCTTGGATGTCCGGCCCAGGGCCTCGCGAAGGGAGGGTGGAGTCTCCTGGTCGTGCCAGTTGATCGCCTGCACCGGGTAGTCCGACAGGAGATCGAACATGACATCCTGGCCGTGGAGGTGGAGGAGGTGGAACCACATTCCCTCTGCAGCCTCCAGGATCTGCAGGTCCAGAGGGCGGCCGAAGGTGCGGTATTCTGTCTCGGTGAGCAGCCCGTACTGGGCATGTTGGACCGCGAGGAAGATCCCCGCCGCGCGGGTCTCCTGTTTCAGCGCCTGGATGAAACGCAAGGTGCTCTCCAGGATGACCTCCAGACCGGCCTGCACCGCGTCGGGGTGCTGGCGCAGATGGGGGAGGAAGCGCTCTCCGGCCAGGTTCTTGGCCTGGGCCAGGGGGTTGAAGATGGTCTGGATGAAGGGCACCTGGTCGCCGACTTCCTGGCCGATGAGGCGGTTGGCCTCCAGCACCTCTCCCAGCAGCCCTTCTCGGGGATCCAGGGGGCGGAGCCGGGTCCAGTCCTCGGGCTCCTGGATGACCCGACGTCCCCAGTCTCGGGTGCCCTCGGCATGGCCGTTCCAGGTGGTCTCGGCACCGTACCCCGCGACGCAGTAGTTGCTGGAAGGGGTCACCTTGATGAAGTCGAAGTCGTAGGTGCGTTGGAAGGTCAGGGTGGCCCTGGCCAGCCTATCGCCCCGCTGGTCGTCCACGGGCCAATGGCGCCACAGGGCCACAGCAGGGCGATCCGGCTGTTCACCGGCGAAGATGGCCTCGAGACGGGCGCGTCTGTGCATGGGGCGCTCTCCTCCTGTCGGGCGGGTTGTGGGGAACTCCTCCAAGCGGTCCTGGACGGTCCCGGGCCTCCATTGTAGCAGGGATCCGCTGTGGTGGAAAAGTGCCTGGGCCAGGGCTCCGGCCCCCTCCCGGCTATCCGGGATTGGGAGGGCCGGTGGAAGAGGGCGGTGGGTCCCTTGGGCTGTCCTGGACCATGGCGTCGCTTCCAAGGGTGTACAGATAGATGTAGGGGTCGCCCCGTCGGGTGCGCAGGGGGCGGATCTGTCCCCCGGGGTAGCGGCTCTGGAGATCGGCCAGGAAACCCCGGTGTTCGGGCAATACCAAGATCACCACATCCGCCGCGAGCAGGTCGGGCAGGGTCTCCGGAGTGACCCGACGCCACGGGCGCTGCGAGTAGGGGGCGGCGGTCAGGAAGTCCACCACCCGTTGGTCCCAGGGTGGCGGTCCAGGGTCCGGGGTGAGTACCCAGGCCGTCTGCTCCGGGGGCACCTGCCGGAGTGCCCGGCCCAGGGAGGTGCTGTTGTCGGTGAAGGCCGAGTACCGATCCGCGTAGTCCACGAAGTTGCGCAGGCCTGCCAGGAGGAGCACCCCGACCAGCACGCTGGTGAAGGTGGTCTCGATCCAGGTTCCCACGGACTCCATCAGGGTGCGCCGTATCCGGTCCACGGCCAGGGCTGTGAGCATGCCCGCAAAGGGCAGGGCGGGCAGCAGCCGGGGCCAGAAGGGCGCGTTGATGGTCAGCCCGCCGCCCAACACCACGGTGGCCAGGAAGCCGCTCAGCAGGAGCCAGCTCTGGAGCCGATCCAGGTTCAGGAGCACCAGGCCCAGTCCCAGGAGGAGCAGAGGCCCGGTCAGCTCGTCCAACATGGGGCCTCGCCAGCCGAAATGGGTGCTGGTGTCGGGGTAGAAGTTGAAGGTGAAGGCGGCCCGTTTCAGGCTTTCCAGGAAGAGAGCCAGGGGCCCTTCCACGCCGTACACCCCGCTCATGTGGGTTTGGGATTCCCGCCCAAAGAGCCAGACTTCCTGCATGCGTTGGAGGAACACCTGGGGTTCTCGGATCCACCGCCCCACCAGGGGTCCCAGGAAGACCAGGAATCCGCCCAGCCAGATGGCCGGGGCGGTCCGGCCCAGGCCTCCCAGGTCGCGTCGGATCCAGCCGGGGCGAAGGAGCCCGATCCACAGCCACCAGAGGAGGCCGATGAGCAGGTAGACCCGGCCGCTGTAGTAGAGGGCCATTCCCAGGCCGGTGAGCACACCGCTCAGCCCCAGGGCCAGGGGATCTCGGGTGCGCAGCCCTCGGTGCAGGGCCCACAGGGCCAGGGTGCCCCAGGCCACCGGTTCCAGATATTGGGGCAGGCGGCCGAAGTGGACGAAGGTATATCCGATGCCCGTGAACGCGACGGCCATCAAGGCCCCGGATCGGCCGTCCTCCTCCACCTTTCCTCCCACGTTCCACTGGGGGCGACGCCGGAAGAGCTCTCCGGCCAGCAGCCAGGTCGCGATCAGGGTCAACAGCCCGGCATAGAGTCCGGCCAGCCGGTTGCCCACCACCCAATCGGAGGCCAGCCGGATCCCCCAGGCGGCCGGATAGTAGGCCAGGAGCGGGATATGGGCCCACCCGGGCGCGAACAGACGGGGTTCCTGGCCGCTGACCACGGCCAGGGCCTGGAGACCGTGGCTGGCGGGATCGCCGTCCACTCGGAAGGGGAGTCGGTCCAGATGCCATCCGAGGAGCCCCGCGGCCACCAGCAGCATGCCCAGGAGAAGCGGCCAGCCGGCCTCGGGTCGGGGCATCTCCCGGGAGTCGCCCACGGAGCGGGGTGTTCCCAGGGCGGCCGCGCCACCCAGGAACAGGAAGATCCCACCGCCCCACAGGAAGGGCAGCCAGAGGGGTTCCTCCGAGCGGAGCCAGAGGTATCCGGCCAGCCCCAAGGCCAGGAGCAGGGCGCTGCCCATCAGAGGCCATGCAGCGCCTGACCCTCGGGAAGGCGGCTCGAAGGGTTCGGCTGTGTGGCGGGGCCATGGCACGGCCGCCATGCCGAAGAGGAGGCTGCCCACACCCGCGGCGGCCCAGGCCAGGTCCTGCAGCTCCTCCGGAGACCAGCCCTGGAGAAGGCCCAGCAGGGCATCCACCTGGGGACCCCGGAGCCATGGTGGCATCTGTTCCACAAGGGGCTGGGGATCGGGGCCGAGGAAGAGGATCCGGGCCAGGTAGACCAGGCCCATGGCCCCCCAGAGGGCGAGGAAGCGCAGCCAGCGCACAGGGAAGGGCCTCCCTATGGGCGGAGAAGGTGGTCGACGCGGAAAGCGGTCATCAGCAGTTCACGAATTCGTAGCGGAGTCGGCCTCCTCAGATGCCGATTCCAGAGGGACGATGCCGCATCGGAGGATGCTCACGCCTCCGTTTGGCTAAAATCGTGAATTACTGGTCATGGGATGTGGGGGGACCGGGCCTGGGCAGCGCAAAAGGCGGGCCCGCTCGCCCGCCTTCCCGTGCCCACTGCCTTCCGTTGAGGAGGATGGAGCCGCGACGCCCGAGAGGAACCGGGCCCGTACTTCGTGGCGGGCGGCTTTGCCCACGGGCCATGCCTGTCTGCTTCCAGGGCCCTCGGCTCAGGAGCTGCCGGCAGGTGCGTCGGGTGCTCTGGGCTCCCCGGAGGAGCTGCTGGGGCCCTGGGTGCCGGTGTCGTCCTCCTCCGACGCGGCCTTGCGGAACTCCCGCAGCCCCTTGCCCACGGCCCCAAAGACCTCGGGCAACCGGCCTACGCCGAAGAAGATGACGATGATCACCAGGATGAGGATCAGCTCGGTAGGTCCTAGGTTGAACATGGCGCAAGCTCCTGAGATCGTGGGGCAGGGCGACGTCCGCCCTGTCGTGTCGCGACACAGGCATTATAGCACGTCCGGAATGGGGGGCAAATCCTCCCAGAGGTGAAGGGGCCTCCACGGTCCCTCTCACCAGGTGCCGTACCCGCCGGTCTGCCAGGCCATGTAGAGCCCGTACAGCAGATAGGCCAGGATCACGGCCACCAGCAGGCCCAGGGTCAGGCCTCCCTGGCGGCGGAGTCGACGGATCTCGGCCCACACCGCCCGGGGGCGGAGCAGGATGAGCACCAGGAAGGCCAACACCAGGATGAGCCATAGCCGTCGTCCGCTCATCCGGATACTCCGAGCAGTTGTCTTTTGGAGGGGCTTTGGCTAGAATGGCGGGTCATGGACGGGATGGATGCATTCATCCAACAGTTGAGCTGGCAACGACCGGGTCCCTGGCTGGTGCTCAGTCTGGTGCTGGGTGGAGGGATCGCGCGGTGGGTGGCTGTGGAACACCGGGCCCGCCGGTGGTGGATCGGGGGCTACCAGGTGCTGGTTCCCTATGCGGCCCTGCTGGTGGGGGCCGTCTCTCCCCGGCTGATGGGACTCACCGGCATCGACTGGCGGGTCACCCTGGTCCAAGGCCTCTGGGTGGCCCTGTTGCTGTTGGGCTTCACTGTCCTGGTCCGCATGGCCTGGCAGCGGGGGATGGCCATCTTCCCGGAGACATCTCCCCGCGAGGATCCCCCAGGCGGGAGCCATCGGTTCCTGGGCGCGGTGGCCCAGGAATTCCACTGGTGTTTCCTGCGCGGTGGGCTGGCCGAGATCGGGATGGGGATCGCTGTCGGTCCACCGCTCTATCTGGCCACCTGGTTGGCCGTGGGGCTGGCGTTGCCCGAGCTCCTGGGCCGCGAGCGGTCGGCCATGGGGAGGTTGGCCGGGGGCACGGTCCTCCTGTTGACCTCGGTGCTCTTTCTCTACACCCGCAACTTCTGGCTCGGTGCCCTGGTCCACTGGGCGGCCCGTTCTCTCCTCTCCTGGGGCTCGGGAGGCCGTTCGAAGGGCCCCATCTCCCCTCACAGGGCCTGAGGGGAGGGGAGCACAGCCGAGAGGGCTCCCATGTCTCTCCGTGTCCGTCCGCCTACAGCGTGTACCCGAGGACGATCATCAGGGCGAAGAGGGCCACGGTGACCCAGATCAGGTAGCGGAGATCCGCCAGGACCTGGGCGTATTCCTGGTGCCAGTCCACGGCCTCCGAGCCGCGCAGGCTCGCGGCCTCGGCTGCGGCCACGACCTCGCGGGGGGGCGGGGTGTCGGGAGGGGCTGACTCCCTCTCCACAGCCACTTCGGGCACCGGGATGCTACGGGCTATCTCGCCGCTGTAGCTGCGGGGGGCCATCCTGCTCACGCTGGCCTGGCGTCTGCGTCTGTGCTTGCGGTTCCTGGAGGTTCGGCCCATGGATTCTGTCCTCGTTCCGGGTGGGCGCCGGCCTGGGCACGGGAAGAAGACCACGTTCTATCCATTATAGTCCCAGAGCGGCCTTTGGAGCAAAGTGGGATGTGGGTCAACCGCCCAGGACCCGGCGTGGGCTGCACCGTGGATCCAGGCGCCACAGCCCCACCTGGCGGGCATAGGACAGGGCCTCCCGATACTCCTGGGACGAGAGACGGCGGTTCAGCTCGGGGTAACGGTGGGCCGTCACCTTGCCTGCCGGGTAGTACTGGTCCATGAGGTTCACGTAGGTGTCCGGCGAGATCTCCTGGGCCAGCCAGCGCAGGATGGCCCGGGTCTCGTCCAGGAAGCCGGGCATGATCAGGTGGCGCACCAGCAGGCCCCGTCTGGCCAGGCCGTGCTCGTCGAAGACCAGGGGACCCACCTGACGGTGCATCTCTCGGATCGCCTGGCGGGCCACCTGGGGGTAGTTGCGGGCCCGGAGGTAGCGTCGGGCGAGCTCCGGCGTCCAGAACTTGAAATCCGGCATGTAGATGTCCACCACACCGTCCAGCCAGTGGAGGCTCTCCAGGGCATCGTAGGCCGAGGTGTTGTAGACCAGGGGCAGGCGAAGGCCCTCCTCCACGGCCAGTACCAGGGCCTCCAGCACCTGGGGGACCACGTGCTCTGGGGTGACGAAGTTGATGTTGTGGCATCCCCAGGCCTGGAGCTCCAGCATCATCCGGGCCAGCCGTTGGGGGGACGTCGTGGGGGAGCCATGGGCCTGGCTGATGTCGTGGTTCTGGCAGAAGACACAGCGGAGGTTGCACATGCCGAAGAAGATGGTGCCGCTCCCGCGCCACCCCCGCAGGCCGTCCTCCTCGCCGAAGTGGGGGAAGTGGCTGGCCACCTGGGCGTATCGCCCGGTCTTGCACACGCCGATGGCGTCCTGGAGCCGGTCCACCGCACAGTCCCGGGGGCAGACCCGACAGCTCGCCAGGGCGCGTGTCGCTTCCTGGGCCCGTCGTCGCAGTTCGCCGCTGCGGTGGAGGGCCAGGTAGGCCGGCTCGAAGGAGCTGCTGGGGATGTGGAAGCGATCCTGGACCTGGGTTTCCATGGTGTCTATCCGGGTTGCTGGGCCAGGTGGTCCTGGAGGCGGATGGGAACCCGCCTGGCCCCCCAGTGGCCGGGCTGGGGCTCGAAACGGCCCGGGATCGGTGTGCCGCAGAAGGCACAGCGGCCCCGGGGGTCCAGGTTCCACCGGCCCAGATGGTACCCGTTGCGCTCGATGACCGCGTTCCCGCAGTTCGGGCAGTAGGTGGACTGGCCCTCCACGTCCCAGATGTTGCCGGTGTAGACGTAGCGGATCCCGGCCTCCATGGCCTGGCGCCGGGCCCGTTTCAGGGTCTCCGGGGGGGTGTGGGGCACGTGCATCATCTTGAAGTCCGGATGGAACGCGGTGAAGTGCCAGGGCACATCGGGCCCCAGGTGTTCCACGAACCATGCGGCCATCCGGGCGATCTCCGCCTCGGAGTCGTTGTGGCCTGGGATAAGGAGGGTGGTCACCTCCAGCCAGACGTTCGTCTCCCGGGCGATGTACTCCAGGGTCTCCAGCACCGGCTGCAGATGGCCGAAGCAGATCCTGTGGTAGAACTCCTCGGTGAAGCCCTTCAGGTCCACGTTCACCGCGTCCATGGCCGCGTAGAAGTCCGCTCGAGCCTCGGGGGTGATGTAGCCCGCGGTGACGGCCACCGCGTAGAGGCCCTGTTCGTGGGCCGCGTGGGCGCAGTCGATGGCGTACTCTGCGAAGATCACCGGGTCGTTGTAGGTGAAGGCGATGCTCCGGCATCCGGTCTGGGCCGCGGCCTGGGCCACCGTCTCGGGAAGCGCCCAGTCTGTCAGCCGATCGATGGCCCGGGCCTTGGAGATGTCCCAGTTCTGGCAGAAGCGGCAGCCCAGGTTGCAGCCCGCGGTGCCGAAGGAGAGCACCGCGGTCCCTGGGTAGAAATGGTTCAGGGGTTTCTTCTCGATGGGGTCGATGCAGAACCCGGAGGCCCGTCCGTAGCTGGTCAGGTAGATGCCATCCTCCCGGGCCTCCCGGACAAAGCAGAAGCCCCGCTGGCCCGGCCGGACCTTGCAGTAGCGGGGACAGAGATCGCACTGGTACCTGTTGTCGGGAAGACGGTGCCACCATCCTCCCCGGACCACGCCGGGTTCCACCATCTCGCGTGGGGCGTCCATGGTCCTGCTCCCGTCTCTGCACCTCTGGCCCAAGTCCCTGGGCCCCGGGGCTTGGCCGCGGGGAGCCGGCCTGGGTCTCCCCTCCCCTAGTGACGTCGGGGCCCCGGGTCGGGTTCCGGGGCGGCTGCTTTCCAGAAGACCGCGGCCGCGTAGCCCACCACCGAGCTGTAGTCGCCGCTGGTCTCGCCCGAGGTGGCGTAGTGGACCACCCGGGCCCTGTCGGCTCCCATGGCCTGGGCGGCCTGCATGACGGCCACGATGGCCCCACAGCCGCAGGCATAGGCCCGGCCCTGTTCGCAGAGCTCCTCCACCCCCTGGGCATTGAAGCGCTGGATCCGACGGAGAAGGCGCCGATCCAGGGACTCCGCGACGTCCTGGGGATAGTAGTGGGAGAGGTCCGAGCTGGCCACCAGGACCGCGTCCACCTCGGCCAGGGTCTCCACCAGGGCCGCGGCCAGGGCCCGGACGGTCCGGGGGCTCTGGTCCCGCATCATCACAGGCACGAGCCGGAACTCCGGAAGGAGCCGCTGGAGAAAGGGCAGCTCGATCTCCACGGCATGCTCCGGATCCCGGCGGATGGGGGTCAGGCCGAAGCCCAGCCGGGCCGTCAGATGTTGGTGAAGGCGCTGGACCAGGTCCGGGTCCACCTGGACCGGGCCGAAGGGGGTGTCGTAGGCCCGGTGTCCGCTGGTGAGCAGGGGGGCCGGGTGGGGGTTGTGGTAGGGCGAGAGAACAGCGACCACCTGGGGACGTCGGGCGGACAGGCATTTGAACGCGCTGGCCGCCACCGGGCCGGAGTACCGGAGGCCCGCATGGGGGGCCAGGAGCCCGTGGACCGTGCCCTGAGGGCACTCTGCCGGGGAGTGGGTCAGGTAGAGATCGATCTCCTGGCGGAGGACCTCCGGATCGGCTGGGTACCAGAGCCCCGCGATGGGGGATGGTCGAACGTCCAGGGATCCGGGCTGTCTCATTGTGCTTCTCTCCCTCACCTGCAGGCCAAGCCGACCGGGATGGGAGGTTGCCATTCCGCGCTTCCACGGTTGAACCCATCGGTCGATTGGGGGTATCTTAACAGAGACGCTCCGGGAAGGCAACCGTTCGTCAGGAGGCCTTCCTGCGTTGCCCGGGGTGGCTTCGCCCAGGGAAGGGGAGCTCTTCCATGGGGGCGGTGCCCGGCCCGGCTCTGTGCCGGGGTCCGGCAGCTCTTTTCGGCGAAACCCGGTGTCGGTTTGGCCTCCGATCGGGCCGATGCTACAATGGGGGCAACCTGGACCCTGTCCCCGCCCTGCTCGACAGAGAGGGGTTCTGTTCCATGTCGTTGGCCCTCTGGCGCGACATCGCCATCGTCGTCCTGGCTCTCCAGCTCTTCATCATCCTGGTCTTTCCCCTTGTGTTGGCGTACATCGGGGTGCGGGCCCTGTCCTGGGTGCACGACCGGCTTCCAGGCCCCCTGGCCCGGGGCCAGAAGGCGGCCCATGGGCTCTCTGCCCAGGCCCACCGGCTCGCGGAGCGGGTAGGCCGCCCGGTGATCGAGCTCCATGCCCGGGCGGTCTGGGTCCAGACCTTGCTGCGTCGTCTGCGGTGAGAGGGAGGAGGCACATGCAGAGCGGTTCGAAGGGACAGGTCATCCTGGCCGGTGTGGTGTTGGGCGCGCTGTTGGGCGGCCTCATGGCCTGGGTGATCGCCTCGCGGGAGGAGGCCGACGGCACGCCCCTGCGGGAACTGGGGCCGTCCGACTACTTCCAACTGGGCATGGGCATTTTGGGACTGGCCCGTCAGTTCGGATCGATGCTGCGGAACACATAGCCATCTGCCCCATTTCGTGTCCCCCGCGTTTTTCAACAAGGAGGTCGAGCTGTGGACACAGCTATTGGAACCAGCAGTCGGCCCCTCCGCGTGGCCATTGTGGGCGCCGGGCCGTCCGGCTTCTACGCGGCCGGGGCCCTGCTGCAGCAGAAGGAGTACCAGGTCTCGGTGGACATCTTCGAGCGGTTGCCCGCGCCCTACGGGCTGGTCCGCTACGGGGTGGCGCCCGATCACCAGAAGATCAAGTCCGTGACCAAGGTCTACGATCGGACCATCCAGGATCCCCGGGTGCGCTATTTCGGCAATGTGGAGGTCGGCCGGGATCTGAGTGCCCAGGAGCTGCAGCTCCACTACGACGCGGTGATCTACGCGGTGGGGGCCCTGGCCGATCGTCGGCTGGGGATCCCCGGCGAGGAGATGGAGAACGTCCATTCGGCCACCGAGTTCGTGGCCTGGTACAACGGCCATCCGGATTTCACCGACCGGGAGTTCGACCTGGGCCAGGAGGTGGTGGCCGTGGTGGGTGTGGGCAACGTGGCCATGGACGTGGCCCGGATCCTGGCCCGGTCTGTGGAGGAGCTGGCCACCACGGACATCGCGGACTACGCGTTGGAGGCCCTGCGCCATAGTCGGGTCCGGGCCATCCACATCATCGCCCGGCGGGGCCCTGCCCAGGCCAAGTTCACCAATCCGGAGATCAAGGAGCTGGGCGAGCTCTCCACCGCGGACGTGATCGTGAAGCCCGAGGATCTGGAGCTGGATCCGGCCAGTGCCGAGGCAGTGGCCCAGGACGCCACCGCGGCCCGGAACCTGGAGACCCTGCGTCAACTGGCCCAGCGGGGGCCCACGGGCAAGCCCCGGCAGATCCACTTCCACTTCCTCCGCTCGCCCAAGGAGATCCTGGGCCAGGACGGGCGGGTGGCCTCCCTGCGTCTGGAGGTCAACGAGCTGCGCCCCACCGAGAGCGGCTACATCCAGGCCCACGGCACCGGCCGTTTCGAGACCCTGGACGTGGGTCTGGTCATGCGGGCCATCGGCTACCGGAGCGTGCCCATCCCGGGCGTCCCCTTCGACGAGCGGCGGGGGCGGATCCCCAATGACCGGGGGCGGGTGCTGGACGGGCCCCAGGGGCAGGTGGTGTCCGGCCTGTACGTGGTGGGGTGGGCCAAGCGCGGCCCCACCGGGGTCATCGGCACCAACAAGCCCGATGCGGTGGAGACGGTCCAGCTCCTGTTGGAGGACGTTCCCCACCTGACACCGGCCTCCGTGGACCGGGCCGATCCCCAGGCGGTGGTGGCCCTGTTGGAGGAACGGGGGGTCCGCTTCATCACCTACCAGGAGTGGAAGATCATCGACCAACTGGAGATCGAGCGGGGCAAGGCCCAGGGACGCCCCCGAGTCAAGTTCACCCGGGTGGAGGAGATGATCCAGGCCCTGGAGGCACACCGACGCCAGGAGGCACCTGTGGAGGCCCCGACCCCGGTGCAGCCGGGATAGCGTGCTCTCCCGCCCATGGCCTGGTTGCAGGCATGGGCGCGCTCCATCCACCCTCTCCACCAAGGAGTCGAACTCTCCATGAAGGTACTGGTCACAGGCGGTGCGGGCTTCATCGGGAGCCATGTGGTGGACCTGTTGCTCCAGGCCGGCCATTCGGTGGCCGTGGTGGACAACCTGCACACGGGCAAGCGGCGGAACCTGAACCCCCAGGCGGCCTTCCACCAGGTGGATCTCCGGGATCTCGCCCGCCTGGATGCGGTCTTCGAACAGGAAGGGATCCAGGCCATCCTGCACCAGGCAGCCCTGGCCAACGTGCGGGAGAGCATGCAGGATCCCGTCACCTACACCGAGGTGAACGTCATCGGCACCCTGAACCTCCTGGAGCTGGCCCGGCAACACGGGGTCCAGAAGATCGTCTTCGCCAGCACAGGCGGCGCGGTCTACGGTGAAGGCCACACGGACCAGGGCAGCCGCCTGCCCTTCACCGAGGCGTCCTGGCCCCAGCCCCGGGACAACTACGGGGCCAACAAGCTGAGCTGCGAATACCACCTGGACCTCTACCAGGCGAACTACGGGATCCCGTGCGTGTCCCTGCGCTACCCCAACGTCTACGGCCCCCGCCAGGACGACAAGGGTGAGGCCGGGGTGGTGGCCATCTTCGCGGGGGCCATGTTGCGCAACGAGCCCACCCGGATCACCGGGGATGGGGCCCAGATGCGGGACTTCACCTATGTGGAGGACATCGCCCGAGCCAACCTGTTGGCCCTGGAGAAGGAGGTGACAGGGATCTTCAACGTGGGCACCGGGGTGCCCACGGACATCAACACCATCCACCGGGTCCTGGCCGAGTTGACCGGCTACACCCTGGAGCCGGCGTATGTGCCCCGACCGGTGGGCGAGGTGTATGCGACCTATCTGGACAGCAGCAAGGCCCAGCAAGAGCTGGGATGGGAACCCCGGGTGAGCCTGCGGGAAGGGCTCCGCCGCACGGTGGAGTGGATGCGGGCCCACCTGGACGAGCTGTAGGCGACCCTGACCGGGGACGCCATGCACGTGGTGGTCAACGGCTGGTTCTACCACCGGCCCGACACCGGCTCCGGCCAATATCTGCGGCGGCTGTTGGCCCATCTGGCCAGCCAGGCCGGCCTTCATCGCCTCACTGTGCTGGTGCCGTCGGGCGAAGGGCCTTCCCCAGCCAACGCCTCGGAGACCTGGCCCCATGCCCCGGGTGTAGCGGTGCGGCGGCATCCGCTGCCCCGGGGCGTGTCGCGCCCCTTGGCCAAGCTCTGGTGGGAGCAGGTCACCGTACCCCGTCAGGCTCGGCGCCTGGGCGGCCACGTGCTCTTCGTGCCCTACTGGGCCCCCCCGGGGTGGCAGCCCATTCCCACGGTGGTCACGGTCCACGACCTGATCCCCCAGCTCCTTCCCGAGTACCGGGGAACCCTCCTCCACCGCCTGTACACCGGCCTGGTGGCCCGGACGACCCGGCGCTGTGCCCAGGTGATCACGGTCAGCCAGGCCACGGCTCGGGACGTGGTTGCCTGCCTGGGCCTGTCGCCGGCTCGGGTCCACCCCGTGCTCCATGGCCCGAACCTGGCGCCGGGGTCGCCCTCGGCAGCACACCGGGCAGCGGTCCGGAAGCGGTACGCGCTCCCAGAGCGCTATTTCCTCTATCTGGGGGGGTTCGACGTGCGCAAGAACCTGGGGGCGGTGTTTCAGGCCTATCGGCGTTACCTGGAGATGGGGGGCGATCCGGCCGTGCGGTTGGTGGTGGCCGGCCGGCTGCCGGAGACCGACACGGCCCTCTTCCCCGATCCCCGACGGTTGGCCCAGGCGGCCGGGGTGTTGGAGCAGGTTCACTTCATCGGCCGGGTGGCCGAGGTGGACAAGGATGCCCTCTACCACATGGCCGTGGCCTTTCTCTTCCCCAGCCGGTATGAGGGGTTCGGCATGATGGTGTTGGAGGCCATGGCCGCGGGATGTCCGGTGATCACCGCCCGGGCCGGCGGATAGGTGGACGGCCGGCCCAGGCACCGGCCGTCCACGGACACGGGATTCACCCCTCCGAACCCGCCTCTTCCTCCTGGGGTATCCGGGGCACGAAACAGATCTGCTCGGCGGCCAGGGCCGGGTGATCGAAGCCGTACTGGTCGGTGATCTGCCACATCTTGGCCTGTTTCGTCGCCCTCTCGGTCACCGGTCCACAGGCGGCTGCGGGGTCGTCCTCCTGGAAGTAGGCCTCCAGCCAGGCGTGGGTGGCCTGGGCGTAGAGGCTCTCCCCCTGTTCCGCCTGGAGCGCGGCCAGGGCCTCCTGGGCCTCCTCGGCCCTTCCGTCCAGGGCCAGGGCCTGGACCAGGCGGAAGTGGGCCAGGCCTCGCAGCAGGGAGCGCTCCTCCTCCGGCTCCATCTCGTAGACGCTGCACGGGAGCAGCGCCTGATCGGCCAGGGCATCCCGGTAGGCCTGGATGGCCGGCCCATAGCCCAGCAGGTCCGCGGCCTGGAGGAGGACATCCGCCTCCACCAGGCGTAGGCCCAGGCATCCTCCGCCCTCGGCCTCCCGATCGTACTGCCAGCGGATGCGTCGGAAGGGCGCGCCGTCCACGCTCTGCCAGATCTCCTGGTGGGCGACCTGGACACCGCCGCCCGGCGTGCCGCTGACACCGCCGACCAGCCGCAGCTGCTGCCCTCGTCCGGGATCCCCTTCGGGGACCGGTTCCAGGTAGATCTTGCCCTCGGCCAGGGCGGCACCGGGCTCGATCCACGAGGTGTACTGTTCCACCTCTGGGTCCCAGCGCAGGACCTCCACCGCGGTGACACAGAAGGTGGAACAGCTCTCCAGCTGCCAGATCAGCTCCTCCTGTCCGTCCAGGTTTGCGTCGCCCACAGCCAGGAGGGTGGGAAGGCCGAAGACGTCCGGCGTGTAGGCCGGGGTGTAGGTGCCGTCCTCCTGGCCGTGGAAGACGATCACCGTGCCCTCCGCGCCCTCTGGCCCGTACCCCGCGTCGCTGATCCGCGCGGGGAACGCGATCACGTCATCCTGTCCGTCCTGGTTCAGATCGTGGATGAGGAGTGCGCCCCGCTCGTCGGCCATCGCGTCACAGACCCGCAGCCAGGCCTCGAGCACCAGGGGATCTCCCTGGGCCAGGTTGGCGATCTGGAGGAGGGTTTCCGGGTAGTCGGACATGCTCTGGGGACACTCGGGCAGGTCCACGTCCAGGGCTTCCAGCGGGGTGGGGGCGACCTGGGCCGGGGTTTTCTCGCCGGGGGGCTCTGCCAGGGGGGCTGGTTCCGCCACCTCCGCGGTCTCCGCCTCCTGGGGTGCGGGGGCCGGGGCGGCTGGCCTTCTGGGCAGGGGGCACAGGTCCTCGGCGGTGAAGGAGGGGTTCGCGTAGCCATAATCGGCCAGGGCCTCCACCGCGCGGTCGTCCTCTGTGGCCGCGTATCGGATCACGGCCTGGCAGGCGGCTTGGAGATCGCCGGTCTCCTGGAGGCGCTGGAGCCAGAGCTGGGCCACCGGGGTGAAGGGCTGCCGGGGGTAGGTGTCCTGGAGCTGGGCCACCAGGGCGGTGGCGGTGTCCAGGTCCTCCTGGGCGGCCGCGAGGAGGGCCAGACGGAACAGGGCAAAGCTGCGCAGCTCCTCCATCTCGTTGGCCCGGACCCAACAGGCCTCCAGTTCGGTGTCGGTGAAGGCCTCCTCGAAGAGCCTGGCCGCGGTCTCCAGATCGGCCTGCTCCACCAGGGCCGCCTCCGCGTCCAGGATGGCGTGGTAGAGACAGGGGCTGGAGGCGGTCACCTGTCGGAGCAGGGTGTAGGGGGCTCCGTCAAGGCTGGCCCAGACCTCGGTGCGCTTCCGTTGGGGGCCGGCGCCCAGGCTGTTGATGATGCCGCCTTCCAACACCAGCTCCCGGCCCTGGCCCACGTCGTCCACATCCTCCAGGGTGACGGTGGCCGAGGGCATGGTGATGGTCCCGTCGGTCCAGTCCTTCCAGGCTCCGCCGGTCCAGCTCATCACGTAGACGGTGGTGAAACAGGTATGGGCACCGCAGGTGGTGTCGGTGAAGACCACGTCCACCCGATCGTCCTGGTTCACGTCCTCCACCGCCAGGAGCTCCACCTGGCCTGCCGCGGCCGCGTGGAGGCTCACCCGGTATCCCCCAGCAGTGGCCTCGAGCACCACCAGGTCGCTCTGGGCCTGGAGAGCTTCCTGGGCCTCACCCCCCCGCTGTTGGTAGACCAACAGCCAGTCCTCCCGGCCATCGCCGGTCAGGTCCTGGTGCAGGGGTTCCTGGACCGAGCGCAGGCCGCATCGCTCCAGGAAGGCGCTCAGGGGATCGGTCCTTCCCGGGTCCGGTTGGGCCAGGGCCTGGGCCAGGGCCTGGGGCACGTCCTGGAACTCCTGGGGACAGCCCAGGGGCCCGCTTCCCCGGACGGGGGGGGTGGCCCGGGTGGGAGGGATGGGGCGGCCTGGGGGCCGGGTGGCCGTGGGGACGGGGCGTGCGGGTCTGGGCGTGGCGGTGGGCCTTCTCGGGGTCGGGGACGGGGTGGCCACGGCCTCGGGAGGGGGCGGGATGATCAGCTCCTCGCCCACCCGGAGGATGTCCTGGGCCCGGACAGAGCCGGGATTCACCGCCTTCAGCAGGCGGACGGAGACACCGAACTCCTCCGCGATGGTGGTCCAGCCGTCGCCGGGCTGGACCGTGTAGACCTGTTTCTGGGCCCCACTGGGGATGGGGATGAAGAGACGCTCGCCGACAATGAGCCAGCCGGTCCGCCGCGCGGCCTGCTCGGGATTGGCGGCCTTCAGCTCCTCCACAGTCAGGCCCACCCGCCGGGCCACCACGGTCCAGTTGTCGCCGCGCTGGACCACGTAGATATAGCCGTTTTCCGGTTCCTCCTGGTCCTGGGCCGCGATGGGGGCTGGGCTGCCCAGGGCCAGGGCCAGACCCAACACCGATACTGCCAGGAGCCAGAGGGCAGCCAGTTGAGGACGATGGACCGCTCGCATAGGGACTCCTTGCTGGAACAACGGGGGAAGGACAGGACAGCGGTGTTCTCCGGCCGCCTCCACCGAGGCTACCGGTCCACGAGCTCGAGCAGGGCCGGGTGGATGTCGGGCAGCTCCCGGCGGGCTGCCTGGATCTCGGCCAGGATCTGGTCATGGAGTCGGGGCTGGCCGTTGCTGGCCACCATGCTGGGCCGGCCTAGGACATATTCCCGGCCTCGATAGTCGGTGACCCGACCACCGGCCTCCCGGATCAGCAGCACCCCGGCCGCCACATCCCAGGGGCTGAACCACCCCTCCCAGTGGGCCGTGTAGATGCCCTCGGCCACCCAGGCCAGGTCCATGGCCAGGGAGCCCACTCGGCGGATGCCTCGACACCGGGCCACCAGGCGGCTGAACTCGGCCCGGTTGTTGTCCGGGTGTTCGGCCCGGTGGTAGGGGAACCCCGTGGACAGGAGGGCATCCTGCAGGTGGGCCACCCGGTTCACGGCCAGCCGTTTCTCCCGGCCATCCGGATGTCGACGGTAGGCCCCCGCTCCTCGGGCGGCCCAGTAGAGGTCGCCCGAGGGGAGGAGGAGCGTGGCGCCGAAGAGCACGGTCTCCATCCCCTGGACCAGGGCCACGGTGATCGCGTACGCGGGCAGGCCGGCCGCGTAGTTGACCGTGCCGTCGATGGGATCCACCAGCCAGGTTCGGTGCGTGTCTGGTGGTCGGTTGCTCTCCTCGCCCCAGAAGCCGATCTCCGGGTCCAACACCTGGAGCCCCTGGCGCAACAGCTCCTCGCTGGCCAGGTCCGCCTCGGTGACCAGGTCGATGGCGCTGGACTTGGTCTGGGCTCGGGCCAGGCCTGCCTCCTGCATGGCCACCACCATCCGCCCGGCCTCCTGGAGCAGCCGAAAGACTGCCTCCGGCTCCACGGGGAGGAGCTGGGGCACCGGGGACCGGGGCACGCGGCCTCCGGACACCCTCTACATCTCCTCCCGGTAGCGGAGGCCGCGGCGCTTCTGCTCGGCCAGCACGGCCCGGCGGATCTGCTCCCGGACCTCCAGGGGGTCCTTCACGTTGTGGAGCACCAGTTCCGGCTGTTTGGGGTCGTTGCTCACCACGGTGATGTCGCCGATGTTCAGGGCACGCTCGGTCATGTTCTGCTTCGCGGAGGTATCCCGCACCCGCACCAGCTCGATCTCCTCGATGGAGCGGCCCAGCAGTCCTCGGATGACCCGAAGCCGCTGGTTGGTCAGCTCGTACCGGGTGCCGATGGAGAGGTAGGGTTTGCCGCTCCACAGGAGCACCTCCTCCTCTTCCTCCTCCTCGGTCACCGGAGGGCGGGCTGGGACCGTCGCGGCCGCAGGGGATCCACCGGCCCGGTAGTGGGCCTGGCTCTCCTCCTCCTCCAGTTGTTCCAACACGGCGAAGAGCGCGTCGGCCAGGGCCGTGGTCAGGGCTTCCAGCTCCTCCTCCGACAGGCTGGCGAGGCCGCGTCCCTGTTCGGCCAGGGACTGGTAGAACTGGGCCCGGACGATCTGGCGTACCTCTTCCCGTCGCATGGACGTTTCCCTTCCTGGGTTCCGGCAGTGCTCCTGGGAGCCGCGATGAGGATGGGTGCCCGTAAATCATAGCACCTGGCATGCGGGCACGCAACCGAGGTGTTGCGGAGGTTGTGGAGAGGAGGGAATTTTGAACCCTCTGGTCCATGGAGTAAGATGAGGTGGTACACCGGGGCGCTGTTGCGACACCTGCCGATGCCGAGGGCAGGGGGGCGGGCACCCCTGTCGACCTGGACCGACGAGGAGCGCAGGCCTGTGGACATCACCTGGTATGGTCTTTCCTGTTTTCGCATTCGAGAGCGCGGGATCACTGTGGTGTGTGATCCCTTCGAGAAGAAGACCGTGGGGCTGGCTCTGCCCCGGATCCGGGCGGACATCGTCACCGTGAGCCATGCCCGGCCCGGCCACAGCCACGTTCGGGGCATTGCCGGCCACCCCAAGGTGCTCACCGGCCCTGGGGAATACGAGATCCGCGAGGTCTTCATCTTCGGCCTGGCCGGCTACCACAAGGTCCCCGCAGGCCAGCCCCGGGAACGCAATGTGGCCTTCTTCCTGGACTTCGACGGGCTCATGGTGGGCCATCTGGGGGATCTGGGGGAGCTCCCTCCTCAGAGCCAACTGGAGGACCTGGGGGAGGTCCACATCCTGATGGTGCCGGTGGGCGGCCATCGGGTGCTGGAGCCGTCCCGGATCACGGACCTGATCGGCTTCCTGGAGCCCCGGCTGGTGATCCCCATGCACTACCGCCATCCTGGGCTCCGGCCGGAGTTGGCCAACTCCCTGGAGCCCTTGGAACGGTTGCTCAAGGAGCTGGGCGTCAACGAGCCGGAGCGGGTGGCCTCCTTGCGGGTCAGCAAGAGCAACCTGCCCGAGGAGACCCAGGTGGTGGTCCTGGAACCCCAGGCGGCCACAGCCGCCTGAGCTTCGCCGGCCCCACGGAGGGGAGCGTGGGTCGGGCGGACAGAGAGGCTCTGCCGGGGGCAGATGGCCGGTGGAGGGTTCAGCAGGCGGTTCAGCAGATGAGATGGTTCAGTAGATGGTGAGATATCGTTCCAGCTCCCACCGGGTCACGTAGACCCGATAGCTCTCCCACTCCAGGGTCTTGGCCTCCAGGAAACGTTCGTAGATATGGGGGCCCAGGGCCTCCTGGATCACCGGGTCCTCCTTCAGGGCCTCCAGGGCTTCCCCCAGGTTGCCGGGCAGGGTGTCCATCTGGGCTCGGGCCTCGTCCATGTGGTAGAGGTCCTCTTCGGCCGGGGCCGGCGGTTCCAGCCGCCGTTGGATGCCGTCCAGGCCGGCGGCCAGCATCACCGTGAAGGCCAGATAGGGATTCGTGGAGGGATCCGGGCAGCGGAGCTCGCACCGGGTGCTCTGGTGTCGCCCTGGGTTGGTCCGGGGGATCCGGATCAGCGCGCTGCGGTTGGTTCGCCCCCAGGAGATGTAGACCGGGGCCTCGTAGCCGGGCACCAGCCGTTTGTAGCTGTTGACCAGGGGCGCCAGGATCGCGGTCATGGCCCGGGCGTGGGCCAGTTGGCCGGCGATGAAATGGAGCGCGGTCTCGCTCAGGCCGTACTCGTTCTCCGGGTCCCACATGGCGGTCCGGTCCTCGCCGTGGTGCCACAGGCTCTGGTGTACGTGCATGCCCGAGCCGTTGATCCCCGCGATGGGCTTGGGCATGAAGGTGCAGTGGAGGCCGTTCTGCTGGGCCACGGCCTTCAACGTGGTGCGGACGGCCATGGTGTTGTCCGCGGCGGCCAGGGCCGGCCCGTAGTGGAAATCGATCTCGCTCTGGCCGCTGGCCACCTCGTGGTGCGAGGCCTCCACCTTGATGCCCAGCGCGGTGACCGCGTCGATCATCTGGCGGCGCACACTGTGGGCCAGGTCGGTGCTCACGTCGAAGTAGCCGGCCTCGTCGTGGGGCTGGAGGGGCAGGAGCCGGCCATCCGGGTGGGGACGGAAGAGGAAGAACTCCACCTCCAGGCCTACCCGGAAGTCGAAGCCCATGGCCCGGGCCCGCTCCAACTGTTGTTTGAGCACGTAGCGGGGATCGCCCACGAAGGGCATGCCGTCCGGGGTATAGACATCGCAGATCACCCGGGCGGTGGAGAGCTCCATCTCCCAGGGGATGGGGGCAAAGGTGTCCAGGTCCGGCACCAGGTACATGTCGCTCTCCGCGACCCGGGCGAACCCCTCCACCGAGCTTCCGTCGAACCAGACCCCCTGCTCCACCGCCTCGTCCCACAGATCGATGGGGATGGTCACCTGTTTGGCCGCGCCCACGATGTCGCTGAACTGGAGGCGCAGAAAGCGGATGTTGTTCCGGCGGATGACCTCGTCGATGGCGGCCAGCTTGTCGGCCCGGTTGCTCGGATCCCGGATCTCGTAGAGCATGGTCCACGTCCTCGATGGCAGGGTAGGAATGGGGTCGGGGGGGCGGGGGCCCCCTGGGTTTCCGGCCTGCGGGGTCCATTGTACACCACAACCCCTGCCCTGGACCAGGACAGGGGCTGTGGTGGGTTGGGCCCGGCCGGGCCCAACCCGGGACGGGATGGGGCCGACGTGTGGGCTCAGATGCCGTAGTACATGACGAACTCCTGGGGGTGGGGCCGGAGTCGGACCGCGTCCACCTCGTTCTCCCGTTTGTAGGCGATGTAGGCCTCCAGCAGATCCGCGGTGAAGACGCCACCCTCCAGCAGGTAGGCGTGGTCCTCCTCCAGGGCGTCCAGGACTTCGCCCAAGGAGCCCTTCACCTGTTCCACCCTCGCGATGTGCTCCGCCTCGTACAGATCCACCTCCGCGGGGTCCCCCGGATCGATCTGGTTCTTGATGCCGTCCAGGCCGGCCATGAGCATGGCCGCGAAGGCCAGGTAGGGGTTCGCGCCGGGATCCGGGCAGCGGAACTCGATCCGCTTGGCCTTGGGCGAGGGGCTGTACATGGGGATGCGGATCGCGGCCGAGCGGTTGCGCGCGGAGTAGGCCACCACCACCGGCGCCTCGTACCCCGGCACCAGCCGCCGGTAGGAGTTGGTCAGGGGCGCGCAGAAGGCCAGCAAGGAGTTGATGTGTTTCAGGATGCCGCCGATGTACCACATGGCCAACTGGCTCAGCCCCGCGTACCGATCCCCCGCAAAGAGGGGCTGGCCGTCCTTCCACAGGCTCTGGTGGGTGTGCATGCCCGAGCCGTTGTCCTCGAACAGGGGTTTGGGCATGAAGGTCACGGTCTTGCCGTGGCGTCGGGCCACGTTCTTGATGATGTACTTGTAGACCTGGAGCTGGTCGGCCATCCGCAGCAGAGGCTTGAACTTCATGTCGATCTCCGCCTGGCCCGCCGTGGCCACCTCGTGGTGATGGACCTCCACGTCCACCCCCGCGTCCACCAGGGCCCGGACCATCTCCGAGCGGAGATCTTGGTGGGTGTCCAGGGGAGATACCGGGAAATAGCCTCCCTTCCAGCCCACCTTATGGCCCAGGCTCAGATCGCCCGAGTTCCAGGGGCCCTCCTCGCTGTCCAGGTAGTAGCCCGCGGCGTTGCGCCCGGCCTCGTAGGAGACCGCGTCGAAGATGAAGAACTCCGCCTCGGGCCCGAAGTAGGCCGTGTCCGCGATGCCGGTGCGCTCCAGGTAGGCCACCGCGGCCCGGGCCACCCGTCGAGGATCCCGGCTGTAGGCCTCTCCCGTCAGCGGGTCGTACACATCGCAGATCAGGCTCAGGGTCGGCATCGCGCACACCGGGTCCACCATGGCCGTGGTGGGATCCACCCGGAGCACCATGTCGCTGGCCTCGATGCTCTGGAATCCCCGGATGGAGGAGCCGTCGAAGCCCAGATCGTCCTCGGGGTCGAACTCCTCCACGGGGATGGAGAAGTGCTGCCACTGGCCGAAGAGATCGGTGAACTTCACATCCACCATCTTGATCTCCAGATCCTGGATGGCCGCGCGGACATCCTCCGGGGTGTTGCAGTTCAGGTGCATGGTGCCAGTCCTTTCCAGGGGTGTGGACGATATGGTTTGAGCGCCGAGCTTCGGCAACGACGACTTCCCCACCCAGTATAGCCGCCCATCCCGGGCAGGCCAGGGACATCCTGAACAACCCTGAGGCCCCGCTCCCTGTGCACCCTGCACAAACCGTCGGAACCCGAGGCCCTGGGCCGCGGTGCCGAGCCAGGCGAGACCGGAGGGGCTGCCGGCCCATGGCCTGTCCCCGAGCTCGATTTCCGAATTGGGAAGGCCTGCCATGTTCTGCTACACTTAGGAGGTCCGCGCGAAAGCCCAGAGGCCTGGCGTGTCGGCCTTCTACACGAGATAGGCCGGGGCCGAGGGGCACACTGTCCGGGACGGGTTCCATCGTCGCCCGTCGTCACACCGCTCGTCGTCACATCGCGGGGCGCAGACCATGTCGGGATCGCCAACATCCATCCCCGATCCTCTGAAGATCGTCACCGTGGCCGAGATGCGCCGCCTGGAGCAGGCCGCGGATGCCTCGGGCCACAGCTACGCAGCCATGATGGAGCGGGCCGGCCGGGCCGTGGCCGACACCGTGGCGGATGCTTTCCCCCACCCTGAGGAGCTCCCGGTATTGGTGCTGGTGGGGCCGGGGAACAACGGCGGCGACGGTCTGGTCTGTGCCCACCATCTCCACCGCCAGGGATACAAGGTCCACCTCTACCTGTGGAAGCGCCGGATCGACCCCGACCACGATGACCAGGGCCACTTTGCCCGCCTGGCGGAGCAGGGAGTCCCCTGGGCCCAGGCCCAGGAAGATCCGGAACAGGAGCGTCTGCGGGCCTGGCTGGAACAGAGCCGGGTGGTGGTGGATGCGCTCCTGGGCACCGGGGCCAATCGGCCCATTGAAGGGCTCCTGGCCCAGGTGTTGGATGAGGTGAACCGGGCTCGGGAGCACCGTCGTCGCCACCCGGACCGGATGCCCCTGGACGTGGTGGCCGTGGACTGTCCCAGTGGCTTGAACTGCGATACCGGCACGGTGGACCCGGCCACCGTCCCCGCGGCCATCACCGTCACCTTCGCCTATGCCAAGCGGGGCCACTACATCTTCCCTGGCGCGGGGATGGTGGGACGGCTGGTGGTCGCGGACATCGGCATCGATCCGGCCCTGGCGGCCGAGATCCGTACCTTTGCCCTGGCCCCGGAGTACCTGGCCCCCCTGGTGCCACCCCGCCCCCGGGACAGCCACAAGGGGACCTTCGGCAGGGTCCTGGGCGCGGTGGGCAGCGTGAACTTCCCGGGCGCGGCCCGGCTGGCCCTGGCGGCCATGGGGCGGGTGGGGGCCGGCCTGGTCACCGGCGCGGTGGCCCAGCCGGTGTGGAACGTGGTCGCGGCCGGCCTGGCCGAACCCACCTGGCTCCTCCTCTCCCACGAGCTGGGCGTCATCGACGAGGACGCCGCGGCCCTGGTCCACGAGCGGCTGGGCGACTACGACGCCCTGTTGCTGGGCTGTGGCCTGACCCAGGAGGATCCGGCCCGAGCGTTCGTCCAGGCCCTGTTGGACCGGGAGGCCTCGGCCCGTCCCTCCGTGTTGCCCACGGCCTTCCGGCGGGGGGATCTCGCCTCCCAGGGCCCCTCGTCCGCGGCTGATCAGGGAAGCAACGAGGGCTCCCCCTTTGGGCTGCTGCGCCGCCGTGGCCCCGGCAGGGGCTCGGCTCCGCCCTTGCCGCCCACGGTCATCGACGCGGACGGGCTGAACAACCTGGCCCGGCTGGACGATTGGCCCCGACTCCTCCCGGAACAGACCGTCCTCACCCCCCACCCCGCGGAGATGGCCCGGCTGTGTGGTCTCACCGTGGCCCAGGTGGTGGAGCGTCGCTGGGATCTGGCCCGGGAGAAGGCCCGGGAATGGGGGGCCGTGCTCCTGGTCAAGGGCCCCTACACGGTGATCGCCCACCCGGATGGCCGCCTGGCCGTGCTCCCGGTGGCCACCCCGGCCCTGGCCACCGCGGGCACAGGGGATGTCCTGGCCGGAGCCATTGCCGGCCTCCTGGCCCAGGGCCTGGAACCCTTCGACGCGGCCTGTCTGGGCGCATGGCTCCACGGCCGGGCCGGCCTCCTGTGCCAGGAAGCCGTGGGGCCCGCCGGTGCCCTGGCCGGCGATCTGTTGGCCCACCTGCCCAGGGCCTTGAACGAGCTTCGAACCCATCAGGATCGTCTTCCATGAACCGAACAGCCATCCACATCGCCCTGGACGCCATGGGGGGGGACCACGCCCCCCAGGAGATCGTGGCCGGCGCGGTCCTGGCCGCCCGGGAATTCGACGTCGCCATCTCCCTGGTAGGCCGGCCCGAGGCCATCCGCGCGGAGCTGGCCCGACACCACACCGCTGGGTTGGATCTCCGCATCGAGCCCGCCAGCCAGGTGATCCACATGGCCGACAAGCCGGCCGAGGCCGTCCGCACCAGGCGGGACAGCTCCATCGTGGTGGCCTGTCAACTGGTGCGGAAGGGCATGGCCGACGCGGTGGTCACCGCGGGGAACACCGGGGGTGCTCTGGCCGCGGGCATCCTGCACATCGGCCGCATCCGGGGGATCCGGCGGCCGGCCCTCACCGTGCCCTTCCCCACCCGCCAGGGCTTCTGCGTCCTGTTGGACGTGGGGGCCAACGTGGACGTGAAGCCGGAGCACCTGCAGCAGTTCGCGGTGATGGGCAGCATCTACTCCCGGCGCATCATGGGGGTGGTCCAACCCCGGGTGCGGATCCTGAGCAACGGCGAGGAGCCGGGCAAGGGCAGCCAGTTGGTGCTGGAGGCCACGAAACGGCTCCAGCATACGCCGGGGATCCATTTCCTGGGGAACATCGAGGGCCGGGACATCGTGGAGGACCTGGCCGATGTGGTGGTGACCGACGGCTTCACCGGCAACGTGCTCATCAAGACCGCGGAGGGGGTGGGCAAGCTGATCAAGACCATCCTCATCGAGGAGCTCACGGCCACCCGGATCAGCAGCCTGGGCGCGTTGTTGGCCAAGTCGGCCCTCCAACGCCTGGGCCGTCGCCTGGACGACAGCGAGTACGGCGGGGCCGTGTTGCTGGGGCTCTCCAACCTCCTGGTGGTGGGCCATGGCAGCAGCAACGCGAACGCCATCCGCCACGCCATCCGGGTGGCGAAGCAGGCGGTGGAGAGCCACATGGTGGAGGAGATCCAGGCCGGGATCCAGGAGCTGGCCTCCCAGGTCCGAACCCATGTGCCCACGCCTTGACGGCCCACCGAGCCATCCATCGCTCTCGACCCGTTCGTTCCAACCCCGGAAGGGAATCGCCCCGCGATGAAAGTCTACCGCAACCTCTCCTACATCAAGGCCCGGGAACGCCTGGGACGACGCATCACCCTGGCAGGGCTTCTGGTGCTCCTGTTGGGGCTGGCCGCGAGCTTCACCCCCAACTGGCTGCCCCCAGATGAGCCGGCCCAGGGCGCGGTGCTGCGTTTTCTCCAGCAGTACTGGGCCTACATCAGCTTCGGCGCGCTGGCCGTCGGCTTCCTGGCCTCCAGCGCGGGGAGCTACTTCATCAACCGGTTCGCCCCCCGGCGCTGGCCCGGCACCAAGCAGATCGCGCGCCCCGATGAACTCATCGAGCGCAGCCTGAAGGGCTTCGACGACAAGTACACCCTCTTCCTCTGGGCCCTGGCCTCGGCCCCCTATCTCTTGGTGGGGCCGCCCGGGATCTTCGTCTTCGTGGTCCGAGGCGACAAGGCCCAGGTCCGGGTAGAGGGCGACTCCTGGCGGGAGCGTTTCAGCTTGGGCCGGATCCTGACGGCCTTCACCCGGGAAGGCCTGGGCAATCCCTCCCGAGAGCTGGAGGAGACCCGGCAGGCCGTCCAGGAGCTGCTGCGCCAGGGCGTGGACGCCGACCAGCTCCACCTGGACCCGGCCGGAGTCCCGGTCCACGGAGCGGTGGTCTTCATCCATCCTCGGGCCCAGCTCACCCTGGAGAGCCCCACGGTCCCCGTCCTCCGCCCCAACGAGGTGAAGAAGTTCGTGCGCAGCATCAAGGGGCGGCCCCTGAACGGCTCGCCCCTCCGGGAGGTGACGGAGTACCTGGCCGGGATGCAGGAGAGGAGCTAGCCGAGCCCCAGGGGGCGACGAGGGCACGGAGAGGCGACCTGTGAGAGGGAGGCGGGAGGGCCCAGGCCCCATGTTCCATGGCCATCCCCTCCGGGCTGCCCTGGCCCTCGTCGCCCTGGCCATCCACCTGGGCACCGCGGTCCTGCGGCTGGACACCTTCTGGCCCTATCCCCGGCTGTTGGACTTCGCCGCGTTCTACGCTGGAGCCTGGGCCCTGCGCCATGGCCTCTCCCCATACCCCTGGCCCCAAGGGCTGGGAGAACGGTTGGCAGCCGAGGCCTCCTTGGACCTGTCCCTGGGGCTGCCGATCCTGAACAGCTTCCCCCTCTGGCCCTGGCTCCTCCAGCCCCTGACCCTGCTCCCCTTTCCCCAGGCCGCCTGGCTCTGGCTGCTCTTCCACCTGCTTCTCCTGGCCTGGGCCAGTCGCGAGCTGGCCCGCTGGGCCCGGGTCCCACCGGGGTGGCCCCGGGGGATCCTCTACGGGCTGGTCCTCACCTTTGGCCCCGTGACCCTGAACCTGACCCTGGGCCAGACCGGCCCCTTTCTCCTGGTGCTCGCGCTGCTCCTCCTCCGGGGCATGGACCGCATGGGCCGGAGCCAGGCCGTCTCCAGCGGTGTTCTCTGGGGAGTGGGGGTGGCCACCAAGCTCTTTCCGCTCCTGTGGTTGCCCGGCCTGGCGCTGTTGCGTCGGGGGTGGGTCCTGCGCACGGCCCTGGTGGGGCTGGCCGGGGCGGCCCTGCTCCACGGGCTCTTGCTCCCCGGGCTCACCTGGCGCTATGTGACGGAGTTCCTGCCGGCCCAGGCCGCGGCCCTCAGCCAAGGCCAGCTCGATGACCAGTCCCTGCTCGCGTGGCTGTTGCGGCTGACCCAGCCCCTTCGGTTCCAGGTGCCAGGGCTGTTTGTCTTCCAGCGTCACTGGGTGGAGTGGGCGCCGGGGATATCGGTGGATCCCGACCTGATTCGCGGGGGCACGGCTGTGCTTCTCCTGGGGGGTGGCCTGGGGCTGGCCCGGTGGCTGTGGGACCGAGGGCGGGGAGATCCTCGCGCCGGGTTCCACCTCTGGGTGCTCTTCTCCCTGTTGGTGTTGCCCCACACCGAGCGCTACAACCATCTTCTGCTCCTGCCCGCCCTGGCCTGGCTGTGGGGACAGGGGCCCCGGGCCCAGGGATACGCGGTGGCGGGCTACTTTCTGGCTGCCCTGGCCCGGCTCACCCACCTTTGGGTGCTGATCCTGCCCTGGCCCTGGGCACCTCTCCTGACCGGCGCCGGCATCGGCGCGGTGGTGGTCTCCATGGTAGGGGTGGGGAAGGCGATGACGAGGGCCCAGGTGGAAGGCTGAGAGAGGGCACGGGGCGCGGAGAGGGTGTCAGGCCTCCACGGCTCCAGGCGGTGGATCTGCGCCGGGACCCCGAGGCGACGGAGTGGCGGCATCCGGGCCCATCCAGGACAGGGCCAAGCGGGAAGGGGGACGCGGCCGGGCCCCCCACCCCCAGGAGTGGAGGGCCCGATAGCAGGGGATCCGACCCATCCGGGGTATCTGCCTCAGCTTTCCCGGTAGCGGAGCAGACGGAGGGCGTTCATCACCACCAGGATGGTGCTCCCCTCGTGGAGGACCACAGCCCCGCTGAGCTGCATCCACCCGACCACCGAGGTCACGATGAGCACGCCGATGACCCCCAGGGAGATGGCCAGGTTCTGGACGATGATGGCCCGGCTGGCCCGGCCCAGCCCCACGGCAAAGGGCAGTTTGCTCAGGTCGTCCGCCATCAGGGCCACGTCCGCGGTCTCCAAGGCCACCGCGGTGCCCGCAGCGCCCATGGCGATGCCCACCGTGGCGGTGGCCAGGGCCGGGGCGTCGTTGACCCCATCTCCGACCATGCCCACGGTCTCGTGTTCCTCCAGGAGCTCCTGGACCGCGGTGACCTTGTCCTCGGGCATGAGCTCCGCGCGGACCTCGTCCACGCCCACCTGTCGGGCCACCTGTTCGGCCACAGGCCGGGCGTCCCCGGTGAGCATCACCAGCCGCCGGATGCCCAGGGCCCGTAGGCGGTCCATCACCGCCCGCACGCCAGGGCGTGGGGTGTCGGCCAGGGCCAGGATGCCCAGGTAGATGGGGCCTCGGTGCACGATCATCACGGTCTTGCCCTGGGCCTGGAGGGCCTTCACCTGCTCGATCCACTCCGGCTGGAGCGGATGGGCGTCGTCTCGGAACAGGGCCAAGGAGCCGATGGCCACCTTCTGGCCCTCCACCACGCCCCGGACTCCCTGGCCGGGTACGTCCTGGAGCTGTTCCAGGGGCGGCAGCTCCAGCTCTGCCTCGCGAGCGGCCTCCACCACGGCCTGGGCCAGGGGATGCGCGGACTGCTGCTCCACGGCCGCGGCCACCCGGAGCAGCTCCTCCCGGGGTGTGCCGTTCAACGGAACCATCTCCACCACCTGGAAGCGCCCCTGGGTCAGGGTCCCCGTCTTGTCGAAGGCAATGGCCCACAGCCGTCCCAGGTTCTCCAGGTGTACACCGCCCTTGATGAGCACGCCCTGGCGTGCGGCCTGGGCGATGCCGGCCAGGACCGCGGCCGGCGTGCCCACGGCCAGGGCACAGGGGGACGCGGCCACCAGGAGCAACATGGCGCGGTAGAAGGCCCCGGACCAGCTCATCCAGCCGAGCAGGGGCGGCACCACAGCCACCCCGGCGGTGAAGAGGAGGACCAAGGGGACGAAGCGGCGGGTGAAGCGCTGGGTGAACTGTTGGGTGGGGCTCTGTTGGCTCTGGGCCTCCTCCACCAGCCGCATCACCCGGCTCAGGGTGCTGTCCTGGGCCAGGCGGGTGACCCGGATCTCCAGCCCGCCGCTCTGGTTCACCGTGCCCGCGAAGACCTCATCCCCGGGCCCCTTCTCCACGGGCACGCTCTCCCCGGTCACCGGGCTCTGGTCCACCGCGCTGTGGCCCTGGACCACCTCCCCGTCCACGGGGATCCGGTCCCCGGGCCGGACCACCACCACGTCCCCAATGCGGACCTGTTCCACCGGTACGGGGATCACCTGGGTGCCTCGACGCACCCGGGCCACCCGAGGCATCAACTCGCCCAACGCCTGGATGGCCCGACGAGCCCGGTCCAGCGCGTAGTGTTCCCCCGCGTGGCCCAGGGCAAACAGGAAGAGAAGGAACGCGCCTTCGGCCCACTTGCCCAGGATGGCCGCGCCGCCGGCCGCGGCCAACATGAGCACATCCGTGTCGAACCGGCCCCGGAGCAGCCCGGGCAGGGCGTGGGTGGCGATGTCGTAGCCCCCGGCCACATAGGCCAACACGTAGAAGGCCAGGGCGATCTGGCCGGGCATCCCCAGGAAGGTCTCGCCGATCCAGCCCACCAGGAAGAAGAGGCCGGCCAGGCCCACCAGGATCAGGGTCCAGCGTTCCTGGATCCAGTGGGGCAGGAACGAGGGCGCACTGCCGTGGTCGTGTTCCTCCTCGGCCCGGTGTGCCGGCTCGGGCCGGGCACGAAAACGGCGGAGTGTCTCCTGGATGGTCTCCTGGGCCAGTTCCTGGCTGTCGTAGGCCACGAAGGCCAGGCCGGCCGCGTAGTTCACCGCGGCGTGGAGCATGCCCGGGAGCTCGGCCAAGGCCTCCTGGAGGATCTCCGCCTCGTCCGCGGTCTCCAACCCCCGGATCGGGATGGTCTCGTGGCGGTACCGGTCGGACACCCGGGCACCGGCCTCCCGGGCCAGCCGTTCCACCCGCTCCAGGGGCAGCAGGTTGGGATCGAAGTGGAGGCACAGCCGGGCCGTGCCGTTCTCCCGGACCAGGTGCACCTCTTCGATGCCCTTGGTGCTCCGCAGCGCGTCCAGCAGGAAGCGGCCGCACTCGTCGTCCTCGGGGATCTCCGGCAACAGCAGAGAGCGTTCGATACGGATCTTGGCCATGGCGTTCATCTCTCCGAAAGAAGGGTGGGTTCTGGGCAAGCCATAGATGCTGTGTGGAGCCGGCCCGATCTCGTCCATAGGGTCCCGGGCCAGCGAGCAGGTTCTTCCAGGGCTGTCCCGCTGCGGGCTCCCTCAACCGTGTCGTGCGTGGTCCAGCCCCTGGCGAAAGAGCTCGGTCACGTGGTCGTCGTCCAGGGTGTAGTAGATGTGACGCCCTTCTCGTCGAGCCCGCACCAGGCGCAGATCCCGCAGGACCCGCAGATGGTGGGAGACCGCGGGCTGGCTCATCTCCAGAAGTCGATGGATATCTCCCACGCACAGCTCTTGGTGGACCAGGAGCCCCAGGATACGCACCCGGGTCGGATCCGCCAGGGCGCTGAAGATCCGGGCCATCTCCTCCGCGACCGTCTCGTCCACCAGGTGCACGGCCGCGGGGTGTTCGGTGGTGTGTTCCGCCAGGCAGAGGCCGTCTGACTCGGTGAGCACGGGCTCCATGGAGGTCTCTCTCCTCTCAGATGTGTGCATCTTTATATGAGCATGCGTTTATATATTGCGGACATTCTACCTTGGGAGCCCTCCTGTGTCAAGTCCGAGGCGATGGGAGAAAGGGGGCAGGTTCCGGTAAAGGGCTCCGCCTACGGTCCGGGATCGAAGACGATGACCGTGTAGGTGAACGTCCGGGAACGTCCGTCCACCCAGACGTTGTCGATGCGGACCTGGTAGCGGATCTCTCCGTTGGATGCGGTGTCGAATCGGGCCTGGGGCTCCCAGACCAGGGTGTTCTCCCCGTATCCGTCCACAGGGGGATGGACTTGGACGGCCAGAGCCTGGCCGTCCTGGGCCATGGTCACCGTGGCCTGGGTGAAATCTGCATTGGGGTAGGACAACGACCACCGAGGGTAGACCACCGGGTAGGGCACGTAGCCCGGAGGTGGCCAGGCCACGAAGTCGTCCCGGGTCTGGGGCCGGGGTCCCCACATGGCGTCTCGGTCGAACACCCACAGGGCATTGGCCGCGGGATAGCCATCCCGTGGAGGGATGTCGCCGGTGCCCATCTGTCGGGTCTGGGGGTAGAGGATCCAGCGGCGATGGCCCACCGGATAGTTCCCCTCGCCGGGATCGTAGATGTAGCCACTGATGGCCTGGGGACCGTAGACGCCCAGGAACAGGTTGGAGCTGCCGGCCCCCTCCTCGCCGCTCGCCCGATAGCAGCTCCAGTCCGTGGAGGGGGTGTGGCTCAGGGCCCGGTTGGCACTCATGAGCAGGGCCGCGTGTTGGGCCTTGGTGTTGTAGCCCGGGTTCAGCCGGATCGGGGGGACGCCGGCCATGGAGCGGAAGTAGTTGATGCGGCGGGCCATGGCCGCGCGGAACTCCGGCCCGGTCTCGCCGGGATCGCAGGCAGCGTGGTTGCCGGTCCAGCCGATGTCTGCCCCGGCGCTGCCTCGATACGCCACCTGGTAGAGCCGACGGGAGGCCTCTCGGTCCCAGGTGTCGACCCAGGGCGCAGGAGCGGTGGCTGCCTGGAGCAGGGGCAGGTAGACCGCGTGGCCGGGGGACAGGATGCGGTGGATCGGGGGTGGGGTGGGTCGGATCGGAGGGGGACCGACAGAGGTCTCTCGGATCGCCCCGCCCCAGGCGATATGGGCGGACAGGAGCAGGACGAGGAGCCACGACCAGGACAGGAACATACGCACGGACATCGTTCGCACGGACATCGTTGAGTGTCACCCGATGGTGGATGGAATGGACCCCGTGGAAACGGAGGGTGGCAACGGTGAACGGATCTCTCCTCTGGCCCCCATGTCCCTGTTCCTCTTCCTGCCAGGGCTCTTGGGGAGCTGGACCTGGGATCCGTACATGGGTTTCAACGTCTTCCCGGGCAGATGGTTTCATCGATTTGGGTGCGGATCTTTCGGGCAGCCGGGGAAGGAGGGGGCGGGCCATCTCCAGAGGATCCCAGTTCCAGCAGTGCACGAATTCGTAGCGGAGTCGGCATCCTCAGAAATCCTCAGATGCCGATTCCAGAGGGGCGATGCCGCATCGGAGGGTGCTCACTCCTCCGTTTGGCTGAAATCGTGAATTACTGAGTTTGCCGGTCCTGGGGGGTCTGGTATACTGGCCCTCGGGGCCCTCGGCGGTCAGGGGCCCCGTTGTCCTGTCCGTCTTCGTCTGTGCGGAGGTCTCCGTCGAAATGCAGATCGGTGCCCAGTCCCTGGTGGACGCCTTGAAGTTCGTGGTGGTCAAGCATCCTCGGGATTCCCACGGGGATCAGGCCACCATCGATGCCCAATGGCGGGCTCTCCACTACCTGGATCGCCCCGACTACGCGCGGGTCATCCAGGAGTTCGAGGCGCTGGTGGCCATCCTGGAGGGCTTCGGCGCGGAGATCGGCTACCTGCCGCGACATCCGGCCACCGGGCTGGACTCCATCTACGTCCACGACCCGGTGGTGCCCGTGGAGGGCGGCGTGATCCTGGGCAACATGGGCAAGCAGGCCCGCCGGCCCGAGCCAGAGGCCTTTGCCGAATATCTGGGGGCCCTGGGGGTGCCCGTTCTGGGGCGCATCACAGAGCCAGGTCTCCTGGAGGGCGGCGATGTCTGTTGGCTGGATCGTCGGACCGTGGCGGTGGGCCAGGGATACCGGACCAACGCCGAGGGCATTCGTCAGTTTCGCGAGCTCCTGGGCCATCGGGTGGATCGGGTGATCCCTGTGCCCCTGCCCCATTGGACGGGACCGGACGATTGTCTGCACCTGATGTCCTTCATCAGTCCGGTGGCCGAGCGCACGGCCGTGGTCTATTCCCGCATGATGCCGGTCCCCTTTCGCCAGTGGCTGTTGGAACATGGATGGCAGCTCATCGAGGTGCCGGACGAGGAGTACGAGACCTTTGCCTGCAACGTCCTGGCCCTGGCTCCGGGGATCTGTGTGATGGTGGCCGGCAACCCGGTGACCCAGAGCCGCCTGGAGGCTGCGGGGATGGAGGTCCACACCTTCCCTGGACAGGACCTCTGCATCAAGGGGGGTGGGGGACCCACGTGTCTCATCCGTCCCATGTTGCGTCGGTAGGCGTCCCCTCCGGTGGCGGCCGGGGCGCTGTCGGGCGTTGGAGCCCCTGGGCATGATCGCCCGCTACATCCTGGACACCCGCACGGCCACGGCCCGTTTTCCGGGCATCGGTCGCTATGTCCGCAACCTGGTTCCGGCCCTGGTCAGCCAGTCGAGCCCGGACGAGCAGTGGGTCCTCCTGTGGAACCCGCGGGATCCCACAGCCTGGGATCCCGCGGAGCTGGCCGGCCCTCAGGTGGCCGTGATACCGGTACCTGTCTCCCCCTTTGCGCTGGGCCAACAGTGGGCCGTGCCCAGGCAACTGCGTCGTCTGGCCTGGGGCGGCCGGGTTGAGGACCTGAACCGGCCGGCGGCCAGAGTCCCTTCCCTCTACCACAGCACCTACTACCTCATGCCCTACTGGCCGGGGCTCCCCACGGTGCTGACCGTGTACGACCTGATCGCCATGCGCCTGCCCCACACGGTCTCTCTGCGGGCTCGGCTCCTCGCGCGGATCGCGACGGCCCTGGCTCTCCGGGCCGCGGCCCATGTGATCGCGATCTCCCAGGCCACCCGGGCCGACCTGTTGTCCCACTTTCCCAGATCGCCGGACCAGGTCACCGTTGTCCCTCTCGCGCCGGATCCCCGGTTTCGGCCGCAGCCCCCTCCGGAGATCGCCCGGGTGCGGGCCCGTTACGGGCTGCCGGAGGCGTATTTCCTCTACCTGGGCATCAACAAGCCCCACAAGAACCTGGTCCACCTGCTCCGGGCGTACAGGGGACTGGCGACGACCCAGGCCCCGGGGGGCGGCCCTCCGCCCGCCTTGGTCATCGCAGGTCCCTGGGATTCCCGCTATCCCCAGCCCAGACAGGAGGCCCGCGCTCTGGGCCTGGGCCATGCAGTCCGCTTCCTCGGTCCGGTGGCGGAGGAGGATCTGGCCGGGCTGTACAGTGGCTGCACGGCCTTTGTCTTTCCCAGCCTGTACGAGGGGTTCGGCCTGCCTGTGTTGGAGGCCATGGCCTGTGGCGCGGCCGTGATCTGCGGCAACCGATCCAGCCTGCCCGAGGTGGCGGGGGACGCGGCCCTGTTGGTGGATCCCATGTCGGTGGAGGCCTGGACCCAGGCCCTGGCTCGGGTGTGGAGGGACCCGGGGCTGGCCGCGGATCTTCGGGAGCGAGGCCGACGGCGGGCCGCCCGGTTCACCTGGGAGCGCACCGCTCGGGAGACGTTGGCCGTCTATCGCCGGGCCCTGGAAGGGCTCTAGGCTGGGGAGGGAGGGACGAGGTGGGTCCGGAGAGGCGTCGATGTCGGGACGCGTCGCGGTCATCCCGGGGATGGGGCACGGCCCGGGAGGGCCTGGCCCGGATCCAGCCCGGCGAAGAGGTCGTCCACGGGGCGGGCGGGGGGTGTGGGGAAGGCCTGGACGAAGCATTCGTGGCGGCGGAAGTGGCGCTGGAGCACCGATGGCAGGGCCCCCAGGAAGCCGGGGCCACCGCTGTACTGGCTGGCATGGGCGCGGCTGGCGGCCTCCTTGCGGGCCAGATAGGCCTCCACGGGGATCCGGGCGTGGATAGGGGTGTGCCAGCGGCTGATGGTCACCAGATCGATGTCCCGATTTCGGCCCAGGGCCCGGGGATCCTGGCCCCGCAGGCGCAGGAACCACACCACAGTCCGCAGCATCCCCTTGTCCAGGGTGAAGTAGTAGAGCCTGTGCGGGGTATGGGGCGGGAGGGGCTCCCGGTCGGTCGGATCGGGGCAGTAGCGGGGATCGCCGGCCAGGTGGAACGCGGCTGTGGCCACCTGGCATACCCGGATGTGGTCTGGGTGGCCGTACCCGCCGTAGGGGTCGTGGGTGATGACGACCTGGGGGCGCAGCCGTCGGATGAAGTCCACCATCTCGGCCACCAGGCGGCTCCAGGGCTGGCGGATCAGGGCCCGGGGATGGTGGTTGTCCGGCTGGCCGGGCATGCCGCTGTCCCGGTAGGGCAGGTTCCAGACGCTGGCCAGGCCCAGGATCACCGCGGCCCGGGCCAGCTCTTCCTGGCGGTGCTGGGCCAGGGAGCGCCCCGGGCCGGGCCCCTGGCCGGCTGCCACCGAGCCCGCGTCGCCGTCCGTGGCAATGACCACGTGGACCTGGACACCCTCTGCCGCGTATCGGGCCAGGGTGCCGCCGGGGCCGAAGCTCTCGTCGTCCGGGTGGGAGAGGAGGGCCAGGAGGGTGCGAGGGATGTCCATGGCCACGTCGGGACTTCTCCTTGTCGGGTCTTGGCTCACGGTCTGGGCGTGCCCCGCATCCACCAGCCGAGCCCCCAGCCGGCCCGATCGGCGGAGGCATCGCCGGCGGGTCCGGGCAAGGTGGCCAGGGTCAGCTCCACCCGTCGTCCTCGAAATGCGTCCAGGGGAACCCACAGCTCCTGCCAGTCTCGGTGTTCGGGGACCGTAGGGTCCAGGTGTTGCTCGGCGAGGAGCTGGGCCTCTCCATCCAAGGGGCGGACCCACACCTGGAAGGTCACGCCGTCGCCTCCCCAGTCCCAGGCCAGGGGATCCAGCGCGGGGCTCAGCCACAGGAAGGTCCGCTCGTCGGGCACGTCCAGGGTGAAGCGGATCCGGGCCGGCGCGTGGGCGAAGATGGCCCGGCGGGTGTCCCCGTCCTGGGGCATGGTGAAGCGCGTGGCGACGACCCGGACACAGCCGGTGGGATCGGTGCTCGGATCCGGGCAGAAGGGCTCCCGGGGCTCGTAGTCGGCCTGGGGCAGTTGGTCCACCAGGGAGAGGAGCCGGAAGCGCTCCAGCAGCTTCCGGCGGTCTGGGTCGGGCTGCAGCAGGGTGTAGGCGTGGTTCACCCCGATCCAGCTTCCGGTGATCGCCAGGGAGAAGGCCAGGGTGGCCAGGAGGGTTGGGATGTGGTCGCGCCTCTTGGCTCGGCTGTCCGCGGCTCGGGGCATCCACGCGAGCCATCCCCACAGGGCCACCCCCGGCCCCACGATGGCGAACAGGTCCCAGTCCTGGGGGCGGGGCAGGTCGTTCTGGAAGCCGAAGTGGTAGATCCCCAGCCCCAGGACCAGGAGGCTCGCGTAGCGAAAGGGGAAGGATCGGCCGTGGTCGGGATCCCGTGTGGCCGCCAGGCCGGCCACCGCCAGCACGGGGAGGCCGGGCACCAGGAGCCAGAGGTTCATCAGCGCGTCCCACATCTGTGAGGGGGCCAGGGCCTCCTGCACCGTCCAGAAGAGCTGGGGATCCCCCGCGTAGCCCTCCCCCTGGAAGGGGGAGGGGGCACCGGCGGCCCCCAGGACGAGGACGGTGGCGGCCGGCACGGCCAGGCTGCTCAGGGCCAGGATGCCCAGCCGTTTTCCCAGGGCGTCTGGGGAGATCGGTCCCCGGGTCTCCCGGTGTTGGGGCTTCGGCGCCCGGAGCAGGAGAAGCAGGGGGAGGAGGGTGAACGCGGCCTGGGGATGGGCTGCGACCGCGGTGCCGGCCGCCAGGCCCACGGCCCACAGGGGGGCCTGGCCCCTGTGGTGGGCGAAGGCCAGCCCAGCGGTGAGGTAGGCCAGGGCTGTGGAGAGGCTGTAGTTCTCCACATGGCCGAACCAGAGCTGGCTGCTGCCCAGGGCCAGGAGGCCCGCGGCCAGGAGACCGGCCTGGGCGGGGGTGTGGGTTCCGTGGCGGGCCAACAGCCGGACAGCGACCAGGTAGAGGAGCCCCGCGGCCACACTGATGGCCGCGACCGCCTCCGCGGGGGAGGCTCCCCAGGCCATGGCCAGGCCGCTCAGGGTATGCTCCAGGAGGGCATCCAGGGGCTCCTTCCACACGTAGGGGTCCTGGTCCAGGCCGGTCTGTTCCAGCAGGTGGACCTTGAGCAGGGCGTCGCCGTACCAGGTCCGTTCCCGGAGGGCCCAGAAGAGCGCTCCGGCCAGGACCATGGCCCCCAGATGGAGGGCCCACCGGAGGGGGGGACGGGCCTGGACCTTCTCGATGGCCTCCAGCAGGGCCTGGACAGGCCCCTCTCGTGCAGGCCCTGGCCCCATCCGGTCGGCTGTCTTGGGGGGACAGGGGCGGAGATAGGGGAAGGCCAGGAGGGGCGCGGCCAGGACGCCGGCCGCCAGGAACAGGCGCAGTTCCCAGGGCACGTAGGCCAGGTAGTGGAAGGGCCACAGGGCCTGGATGCCCAGGGTCTGTCCGCCTGCGGTGGCCAGGATCCACGCGCCCAGGCCCGCGATCCCCAGGGATGTCACCCGGGCCGGGCCGGTGGGGACGAGGCCACGTGGGCCTCGTTTCCCCGGGGGCGGCTGCGGGGTTGCCTGGGGCAGGGGTGGGTGCCCCTGCGGTTCGGTGGCTGTCGGTGGGGGCGAGGAGCCCCGGGGGTATCTGGTCATCGGTCCAGCACGAAGTCCAGGATGATGCCGTGGACCACCTGTTCGACCGGCGCCCGGTCGTCCGTGAAGACGGGGGTGTTGGGTGGGGGAGAGGCTGTCCGGAGCCGGGCGATGGCCTGTTGGGCAAAGGCCCGGAATTCCTGGGGCAGGGTGATGGGCAGGGCCTGCGCGTTCTGGCCTGGGATCCAAGGGGCCACAGGGGTGGCCACTCCCAGGACCAGGGAGTTGCCCAATGTGTCCTCGGGCCCGGGTTCGTCGACCACGAAGACCTGGGGGAAGACCTGCCCCAGGGTGGCGCTCAGGGCGTCCACCAGCGCGAAGTTCTGGGCGGTGCGGCCCACGTTGATGGCGACCACGCCGTCGGGCGCCAGGTGTTCCCGCACTTGTTGGAAGAACTCCACCGTGGCCAGGTGGAAGGGGATGTAGGGAGGGCGGTAGGCGTCCACCAGGATCAGGTCGAAGCGGACCTCTGGGGGCTGGCGCATCAGCCAGCGGCGTCCGTCCGCGGCCACGGCGGTCAGATTGGGGTAGTCCATGCCGAAGTAGGTGCGGCCTACCTGGATGATCTGGGGGTCGAGCTCCACGCCTACGATGGGAATGGGCCCGTAGATGCGGCTGTAGAGGCCCGGCACGGTGCCTGCGGCCAGGCCGATGACCAGCACCCGGTCCTGGGGAGTGGGCAGGGCGGGTGGGGGGCGGAAGAGAGGGGCCAGGAGGAAGTAGTCCCAGATGCCCTGGCTGAGCAGGCTGTCCGGGTGGTAGACGCTGTGGATGCCCACGCCCTCGTTGAGCTTCAGATGGCGTTCGCTGCCCCATTGGCGCACCGCGATGTAGTTGTAGAGGCTCTCATCCTCGTAGAGGATCTGTCCCTTCTGGCCGTCGTCCCAGGCGGCCCGGACGACGTTGGGGCGGCCCAGCCAGGCCAAGAGGGCCACGGCCAGGATCCCGGCCAGGGGCACCCAGCGCAGGGGGCCGGATCGGGCCAGGAGGAGGCTGCCTCCGGCCGCGACGGCCAGCAGGGCCAGGGCCAGCAGGTAGAAGGTCCAGCGGGTGCCGTAGGCCGGGATCAGCCAGAGGGTGGGCAGGAAGGTGCCCAGGATGCTGCCTGCAGTGGCCGCAGCGTAGATCCGTCCCGCGATCTGGCCCCCTTCGGCCACCTGGGTGAGGGCCAGGCGCACGGCCCAGGGGCTCACGGTGCCCAGGAGGATCACGGGCAGGCTGAAGAGGAGGAGGATGGCCACCAGGGTGCCGCCCAGCAGGCCCAGGCGGAAGTTGTCCAGGCCCAGGGTGGCCAGCCGAAGGATGGGCGGGCTCAGGGTGGGGATCAGGGCGATGCCCACGCCCGCGAGGGTGACCAGCCCCCACAGGGGTTCCAGCGCGGGGAAGCGGTCGGCCAGGCGGCCGCCCAGCCAGGCGCCCAGGGCCAGGTAGAGGAGGATCAGTCCGATGAGGCTGGCCCAGACCACCTGGCTGTTGCCGAACCAGGGGTCCAACAGCCGGGCGGCGCTGAGCTCCACCCCCAGGGTGGTGCCTCCGGCGGTGAAGGCCAGGAGGTAGAGGTATGCGCGCGGTGCCATGGAGCTATTCTACACCAATCGTTCCCGGATCAGGGCACTGGCGTAGTCCATGACCGTGACCACCAGGACGATGCCCCAGACCGCGGTGGCCGCGGCGTTCCACTGGAGCTGGTTGATCCAGCGGGAGAGCTCCATGCCGATGCCGCCGCCGCCCACGAAGCCGATGATGGTGGACATGCGCACGTTGATGTCCCATTGGTAGACCGCGAACGCGATGTATGGGGGGACGATCTGGGGGATGACCGCGAACCAGATGACCTGGATGCGGTTGGCGCCGGTGGCGGTGATGGCCTCGATGGGCCCGGGATCGATGCTCTCCGCGGCCTCGGAGTAGAGCTTGCCCAGGTTGGCCACGGTGCTCACGGTCAGCGCGAGGACGCCGGCGAAGGGGCCGAAGCCCACCCAGATGGCAAAGATGGTGGCCAGGATGAGGGGTTCGATGGAGCGGGTCAGGTTGAAGAAGGTTCGGGTGGCCAGGTAGACCGTGTGGCCCCACCCGGTGCTGGGCATGATGTTGCGGGCCCCCAGGAAGCTGAGGGGGATGGCGAAGAAGTTGGCCAGGGTGGTGGCCATGAGGGCCAGGAAGACGGTCTCAATGAGCTTCTCCGCGGTGGTGCGCAGGGCCGGGCTGGGGTTCAGGCTGCCGGCCTCCCAGCGGAGCTCGGCCTGGAGGCGGTGTTCGCCGGGGTTTTCCCCCAGCAGAGGCGGGACGTCCGTCTCCACGGTGAAGGCGCCGTTCTCGTCGGTGGTGAAGCGTTCGTCCCGGAGTCGGCCCTCCACCCCGGTGATGATCCAGTAGAGGCGGCCCTGGGTGTTGGGCCGGAGGTTGATACCGGTGACCTGGAGAGGGTCCCGGGGGTTCAGGCAGTGGGCGGAGAGCTGCAGCCGGTCCAGGTCTCCCTGGGGCTCATAGGTCTCGCCGGGGGCACAGGGGACCTTCAGGGTCACCTGGAGGCGGTCCCGTTGCACGCCTCGGGCCAGGAGGGAGGGGCGCAGGAGCTGGCCCACGATGGGCCCGGCCTTGTACGCGTCCTGGACCAGCTTGCCCAGGTCGATCTGGGTGGCCTCCCAGCTCCAGATGTAGAGGGGGATCGCGATGGCCAGGGCCATGAGGGTCTTGGCCCAGGGACCTCGTGGGCGCTTTCCATCCATGGGCGTGTTCTCCACCTCTGTCTGTGGGGGGCCGATCGGGGCGGCCTCACACGATCCGCTTGCGCACCTCGCTGCTGAAGAAGTCCAACACGGTCACCACCAGGGCGATGGCCCAGATGGCCGCACTGGCGGAGCGGAAGTCCGTCAGGCGGATCCACTGTTGGAGGAGGAAACCGATGCCGCCGCCGCCCACGAAGCCGATGATGGTGGACATGCGCACGTTGATGTCCCACCGGTAGACGGTGAAGGCCACGAAGGGAGGCCATACCTGGGGAAGCACCCCGAACCAGATGACCTGGATGCGGTTGGCGCCGGTGGCGGTGATGGCCTCGATGGGGCCCGGTTCGATGTTCTCGATGGCCTCGGAGTAGAGCTTGCCCAGCGCGGCGATGGAGTGCATGGTCAGCGCGAGGACACCGGCGAAGGGGCCCAGCCCCACCCAGACCACGAAGACGATGGCCATGATCAGGGGTTCGATGGCCCGCAGGATGTTCAGCAGGGTCCGGACCACGTAGTAGAGGGCAAAGGTGAGCGGGTGGACCCGCATCAGGTTCCGGGCCGCGAAGAAGGAGATGAGGACCGCGAAGAGGGCCCCCCAGGTGGTGGCCATCAGGGCCTGGGCGATGGTCTCCCCCATCCGGTAGACCACCAGCCGGGCCGTCTCGCTGGGCTGGAGGGGGCCCACTTCGGTCACATAGCGGGCCTCGATGAACTGGGGCTGGGGCTGTTCCGTGGCCACCTCGGGCGCGGTGACGGTCGCCTGGAAGCGGCCGTCCGGTCCGGCGACGAAGTCCACCAGCTCACCCTGGTGGTGCAGCCGGGCCCGATCGCCGATGGTGTTCTCGAACCAGAGCTCTCCCTCCAGGTTGGGCGGGAACCCCTCCCCGTAGACGGTGATGGGGTCCCCGGGGTCCGCGCAGGCCCGGTCCAGCCCCAGCACCGGCCCCGGGCCCGACGAGGTGGGCGGCGGCCCCGGGGCCTCTGGCCCACAGGGCATGGTGAACTGGATCCGCACGGACGCGTAGGTGATCTCCCGTTCCAGGTAGTTGGGCCGCAGGAGGCTCACCACGAAGGGGCGGATCTTGGGGGCGTTGGCCACGAAGCGCTGGAGGTCGATCTCGGTCACCTGCCAGCCGATGGCGTAGACCAGGATCGCGGCGGTGAGGAGCAGGCGCAGGGTTCCCGGGTCCCGTCCCTGGGCGTATCGGCGGGCTTCCCAGGCCTGCCACAGCCAGAAGGGCAGGCCCCAGGGGGCCAGGGCGGTCAGCTCCAGCCAGAGGGCGAGACCGGTCAGGGCCAGGGCAGTGGTGAGGATGGCCGCGCCCCGCTCCCGACGCCCCAGGTAGAGGTGTCCCAGGCCGGGGATCAGGAGGCCCAGAAGGGCTGCCAGGGCGGGATGGCGCCGCAGGGAGGGCGCGGAGGGTGTCTCGTGGACCATGAAGGCGTGCCCCTGGGAGTGCGGTCAGCGGATCTCCACCTCCACGGCCTCCTCGCCGTAGATCTCCTTGAAGCGACGGTCGTCGATCTCCTGGGGGCTGCCGTCGAAGACCAGGAGGCCATCCTTGAGCGCGAGGATGCGGGAGGCGTAGGTGCGGGCCAGGCTGAGGAAGTGGAGGCTGCAGAGCACGGTGACGCCCATCTCTCGGTTGAGCTGTTCCACGTACTTCATGACCGAGTGGGAGGTGGCGGGATCCAGGCTGGCCACCGGCTCGTCGGCCAGGAGAAGCCGGGGTTCCTGCATCAGGGCCCGGGCGATGCCCACCCGCTGTTGTTGGCCCCCGGAGAGCTCGTCGGCCCGGTTGTGGGCCTTCTCCCGGATCCCCACCAGCTCCAGGTTGGCAAAGGCCCGCTCCACATCGGCCCGGGACCAGCGGCCGGTGATGCTGCGCCAGGTGCTCACGTATCCCAGGCGGCCGGTGAGGACGTTGGTCAACACCGGGAGCCGCTTGACCAGGTTGAACTGCTGGAAGATCATGCCGATCTGGCGTCGGATCCGGCGGAGCTCCCGGGGATCCGCGGCGGTGATGTCCACCCCGTCCCAGATCACCCTGCCGGAGGTGGGTTCGATGAGCCGGTTGATGCAGCGGAGGAGGGTGGACTTTCCCGAGCCGGACAGGCCGATGATGGCCACGAATTCGCCGTCCTCCACCGTGAAGGAGATGCCCTTCAGGGCTTGGGTGCCGTCCTCGTAGACTTTGACAAGGTCCTGGATCTGGAGCATGGGCCCACCGTGACCGTCGCGGGTGGTGGAATTCGGGAGGCAGAGATGGGCCAGGACAGGGCGCCCCGGGGCCCGAGCCCGGGGATCTTTCCAGGCTCCGCGGCGCCCTGAACCGACCTCTCGGTGTCCGACCGAGGGGCTATTGGGCCAGTTCTTCGATGTTGATGCCGGCCGCGTCCAGGCTGGCCCGGAACTCGTCGTAGAAGGAGTCGTCCGCGGGGGCCAGGCCCTCGATGGAGTAGACGGTCTTCAGGGCCTCCTGGCCCTCGGGCGTCGCCGCGATCTCCAGCAGGGCGTCCCGGAGGGTGTCCACCATCTCCGTCGGCAGATCGGGGATCACGCTCACGTTGTCGTTGGGGATCTCGGCCGTGGTGGCCAGGACCACCACCTTCTCCTTCACGTCGGGCAGCTCGTCCTCCACCGCGTTCCGGGCGTCCGCGTAGGTGGCGCCCGCGTCACAGTCCCCGTTGTAGACCGCGATGATCACGTTGTTGTGGGATCCGGCCTCGATGGTCTTGGCGAAGTCCTGGTCCGGGTCGATGCCCGCGGCCAGCAGCTCGATCCGGGGGATGATGTAGCCCGAGGTGGAGAGGGGATCCACCCAGCAGAAGACCTTGCCCTTCAGGTCTGCCAGGGACTCGATGCCCGAATCCGCGCGCACCACGATCTGACCCCGGTAGCTGGGGCTGCCGAAGCGGATGGTGACCAGGATGACCTCCACGTCGTACTTCTCGTGGGCCAGCAGGTAGCCGAAGGTGTTCAACCAGCCGATGTGGGCATTGCCCGCGCCCATGGCTTCCACCACCGCCGCGTAGGAGGTGGCCACGTTGCTGTCGATGGCCAGGCCCGTCTTCTCCTCCAGCATCTGCTCGATGGCCTCGCCGCCGGCGATGATCTCCTGGGTATCGCCGGAGGGCACGAAGGACATGACCAGGGGGTTGTCCGCCGTGCCCAGGGCGGGGCCGGCCTCCTCCTGGGGAGCGGGGGCCTGGCCCTCGGCCGGAGCTCCCTGCTGAGGAGGTGGCGGGGGGGCACAGGCCACGGCCAACAGCGCGGCGATCACGAGGAGGGAGAACAGGGTGAGTCGTCGCATGGGAGCGCTCCTTTCGCTGGGTGGGACCACGAAATGTCTGCAGCTCGATGGATCGGCCGCGCCACGAGGAGGACCCGTGCTCGGCCAACACGGGGTGTTTCCATGATACCATCCTCGCACGGAATGTTCAAAGAGGGGCGCCCAGGACGCCCAGGAGGAGGGCGGTGGGAGACCGCGATCAGGCCGGCTATGGGGAACTGGACCGACGAGCTGACGCCAGAGGCGAGAAGGGCCGGAAAGGGGGCTTTCTTCGGATGCAGCCCTCAGGTGCCGGTCTCGATGGTCCGGGCCCAGGAGCGGTTCTCCCGGTACCACGCGACCAGCCGTTCCACCCCTTCCTGGAAGGACGTCTGGGGCTGCCAGCCCAGAAGCTGTCGGGCCTTGCCGATATCTGCCCAGGTGGCCCGCGCGTCCGCGGGGTGTCGGGGTCGGTGTTCCAGCCGGGCCTCTTTTCCTACCAGCGTCTCCACCAGCCGGATGGCCTCCATGAGCTCCACAGGCCGATCCGAGCCCAGGTTGATGATCTCGTAGATGGGGGGCCGAGAGGCCGTTGTCCTGTGGTCCTGGTGGGCTTGGGAGGGCTGTGCCGGCTCTCCGGCGTAGTGGATCGCGGCCACCGTGCCCTGGGCCACGTCGTCCACGTAGGTGAAATCCCGGGACTGGGTGCCGTCGCCGTAGACCACCACCGGACGTCCCTCGAAGATCCACTGGACGAAGCGAAAGAGGCTCATGTCCGGCCGTCCTCCTGGGCCATAGACGGTGAAGTAGCGCAGGATGAGCACGTCCATCTGGTAGAGGGCGTGATAGGTGTGACACAGGGCCTCGGCCGCCTTCTTGGACGCGGCGTAGGGCGAGAGAGGGCGGTCGGTGGGCATCTCCTCCCGATAGGGCAGGGCGTCGTTGCCCGCGTAGAGGCTGGAGGTGGAGGCCAGGACGAACCGGGGGACCCGGTGTTCCCGGCACAGTTCCAGCAGGTTGAGGGTGCCGGTGACGTTGGTCTCCAGGTAGACCCAGGGGTCGGCCACGGACTGGCGCACCCCGGCCCGGGCCGCGAGGTTCACCACCGCATGGAAGGGAGGGTGGCCGTCCGGGGCCTGGAAGAGCTCCTGGAGCCCCTGCCGATCGGCGATGTCCACGCGGTGGAAGGTGAACTCCGGATGCCCTTGCAGCCCTGCCAGGCGCCATTCCTTCAGGCGGACGTCGTAGGCGTCGTTCAGGTTGTCCACGCCGACCACCCGATGGCCCTGGCGCAGGAGGAGGGCGGCGACCCGGGAAGCGATGAAGCCGGCCGCGCCGGTGACCAGGATACGCTGGACTGGGGGGACCATGGAGGGGCTCTCTCCCGGTGTATGTGGGCGCCATGGTGGCGGCCGGTCTGGAACTCCGGACGGAAAGGAACAGGCTCCCAGGTCCAGTGGGGCCCGGCGCATTATAGCACAGTCCGATCCGGGGGTGGAAAGAGAGGGCGGGTTCTGGAGGAAGGGGCGGGCCGGGGCGGGCAACCGCCCCGGCCTCGAGGCCTCAGGGGATACAGACCCTCTGCCCTCGATAGAGGTACCATCTGTACTGTTTGCGGACCCAGGGGTTCGCGCTCAGCATCTCCTGGGGCGACTTCCCATACATCCGGCCGATGGCGAAGAGGCCCTCGCCGGCCCTCACCACGTGGACCGCGGAGCACCCTGGCGGAGCCGGCGGATCCGGGGGATCCACGGGCTGACGGCCCACCTGCTGGTTCTCGAAGTCCTGCTCCAGGCGGACGCAGGCTCCCGGCTGTTCAGGCAGGGTCACCCACTGACAGGTCGGGCCCTGGGGCAGCCAGCCATCGGGCACCACCTCGCAGACCTGGTAGGTGGCTCCGGGGATACGGTAGTCGTTCATGGGGAAGTCGATGCGGAAGCGGCCGGTGCCGTCGGTGTAGACTGGGGGCGGCGTGTAGCCGCCGGGCTCCCGGGGCGTCGCGGTGATCTCCCAGCCCGGCAGCCCCACCCGTCCGTTGGTGTCCACCTTGCGGCCCTCGATGCAGAAGGCGGGCTCGCTCTGTCGGTTGTAGAACTCCACCTGGACGCACTTGGGCCCGGTCAACACCACCTGGTAGCTGGTGGGCGCGGCCGGTTCCCACCCCTCGGGTGGCGCGCCCTCGTGCACGGTGTAGGGCCCCAGGGGGAGATCGGTGAAGACGATCCGCCCCAGGGCGTCTGTGAACCCCTCCGCGGCCAGGGAGCCGTCGGTTCTCAGGACAAAGATGTACCAGTCCGGCAGGCCGAAGGGAGCCTGGTTGCTGCCCTCCGGAGGGATGTCCCGCTTGATCACCTCGATGCAGCCCCGGTCCTCCGGGAGAAGGCGGTTCTTGAAGCGGAGCAGGTAGGGCCCTGGGGGCTGGACATCCAGGCTCTGGACCCCGGTGGCCGGTGCCACGGGATCGAAGACGACACCTTCCGGAGCCACCTCGGTGAAGATCCACATGCCGGGAGAGAGGGAGAAGGTGGCGATCCCGTCCTCCCCGGTCACCGCCTCCTTGGGCAGGGCGAAGAAGTTCCCCGGGCCCGGGCGCGCCCGAATGGTCCACCCGGCCAGCGGATTGTGGTCCGTGTCGATCTTGAGGACGCGGACGATGACCACCCGACGCATCTTGAAGCGGATCACCTGGCAGTCCCGGTTGCCGTAGGCAATGGGGACGTCGAAGCTGTCCGCGGTGACGGGCTCCCAGCCCTCCCGGGCCGAGATGGTGAAGTTCCACAGGCCGGGGGGCAGGTTGTCGAAGATGAACGTTCCATGCACGTCGGTCTCCACCTTCCGGGCGGTGGTGGGGTCCAGCATGCCGCTGGCGTCGTAGGCCATGGCGGTGATGGTCCAGCCGGTGCTGGGCCGTTCCTCGTGGTCGATGACCGCGCCCCGGACACACAGGCGATCCAGGGGGATGGGCTCCTGGGCAGGCCTGTTCTCGCCGGCCAGCGCGGTTCCGCCGAGGGCGAGGACCAGGACCAGCACCAGACCCACCATACCGGCCAGACGGAGCAGTCCACGGATCCAGACGGTGGCAGCGTGTCGCATGGTACACCCTCCTCTGGGTACAAGAGCAGGAGAGGACCGACGGATGGTCCCCCGCACACACGGTCACCACGAGCTCAGGGCACCTACCTGGCTCGTCGCGAGCTCGCTTCGACAGTCCGGCGAGGGGCGTGGGCCTCGACAGAATCCGGAGACCGGATCGGTTCAGATGTCTGGACGAAGGGCAGTGGCGGAACCGTTCGGCCTGTGCACCCGATGCCTGCCCTCACCGAGCCACTTCCCGGGTCTTCCCGGCAGAGCGCTCCACACGCGACACCACGGTCGGAACAGGTTCAGAACACGGCGAACGTATCGAATCGAGGAAAGGACAGGTCTGCTGCGGCCCCCGATGGACACGAGAAGGCAGCACGTCCGGGGCGAGGCGGCGACGGAGGGCCTTCCACGTCGCCAGAACACGAGGAAAGGGAACGTGCCCTTGCACCAATAATACCCAAAGTCGTGCGATCTGGCAACCTCTATTGCAGAAAAATACCTGTCATTTCCCGGAGAGATCTGTCATTTCCCGAGAGAGAAGGGCGATATTTAGTGGATGGCAGCATTCGGTTGAAGTTTTCCGTGGGCCTCTCTGCCGGGGCCAGCCCCCTTGGAGACCTCTGGAGCCCGGGGGCGAACGGGAGCCCCCCGGTGGAACGGGGATTGCCCCGGGGTCTGGGCTGAGGTACAATCAGGGCGAACGGTGCCCGTGGAACGCCACCTGTACAGGACTGCCCGGATGGACACACGTCTCCATGCCCCCCAGGCGGGCCCTCGTCCTCGGCCGGACCCTCGGTACACGGCCGCGCTCACTGCCCTGTTCAAGGACGCCCGATACGATGGTCGGGGCGAGAAGTACGCCCACCCGGAGCGGGCCCGCCAGCGCATGCGGGAGATCCTGGCCCGGATCGGCGAACCCCATCTTCGATTTCGAGCCCTCCACATCACCGGAACCAAGGGCAAGGGCAGCACCAGCGCCATGGCCGAGTCCATGCTCCGCCACCTGGGGTGCCGGACCGGCCTCTTCACCAGCCCCCACCTGCACACCTTCCGGGAACGGATTCGGGTGGACGGCCAGCTCATGGATCCCGACCACCTGGTGGATCTGGTGGAGCGGCTCTGGGCGGATTTCCAGGCCATTCCCGATCTGACCGTCTTCGACAAGATCACGGCCATGGCCTTCCGCTACTTTGCCGACCAGGGGGTGGAGGTGGCGGTGGTGGAGGTGGGCCTGGGGGGGCGCCTGGACAGCACCAACGTGCTGGAGCCCGCCGTCTGTGGCATCACCCGCATCGGCATGGACCACATGCACGTGTTGGGCGAGACGTTGACCCGGATCGCGTGGGAGAAGGCCGGCATCATCAAGCCCCAGGTGCCCGTCTACACCTGTCCCCAGGAGCCGGAGGCCCTGGCCGTGCTCCTGGCCGTGGCCCAGGAGCGTCGGGCCCCCCTCCACGTGGTGGAGCCCCTCCACGGAACGGGCCTGCCCCTGGCCGGCCGCTTCCAGGAGGTCAACGCGGCGGTGGCCTGGCACATGGTCCAGGAATTCGCCCGCCAGGGCCACATCCGCTGGGACGAGGCCCGAGCCCGGGAGGGGCTGGCCGCCACCTGGTGGCCCGGCCGCTTCGAGATGCTCCCCCTGCCCTCCGGCTCCCCGGTGCCCCTCCTGGTGGACTGTGCCCACAACATCGACAGCATCCGGGCCCTGATGGACAACCTGGCCGCCTACTTCCCCGGCCGTCCCCTGAGCTTCATCTTCGGGGCCAATCGGGACAAGGACCTGAGCCCGATCTTCCCCCTGTTGCTGGAGGCCAGCCCCCGCCTGATCCTGGTGGCCAGCCGGCACCCCAAGGCCCGTCCGGCCCAGGAGCTGGCCCAGGAGCTGGATGAGGTGTTGGCCCGGCACCCGGTGTGGCCGGTCCCCCAGATCCATGTGGCCCACACCATGGACGAGGCCCTCCAGGTGGCGGCCGGCTGGACACCCCCGGAAGGGCTGATGGTGGGGACCGGCTCGGTCTTCGTGGTGGCCGAGCTCCGGGAGGCCTGGTTCGCCCGGTATCCCTGGCTCTTCTCCGCCCAGGACTGGGTCCGTGCGGCCGCGGAGGAACCCCTGTTGGCGCCTGCGGCCCTGCCCACCTTGGACATGCGCCCGTGAGCTTTCGCCGGGGCCCCGGCTGAATGGGCACCTGGATCGCGGGGCTGGAGGATCCGAGCAGCGACGAAGCCAGGACATGGGCTCAGATCGTCGGAGGGGCAACGGCTCCCTTGAACGACCCTGCCCCCACCGGCGCTCTGGACCTCTGGCCCTCTGGGCAGGGCTTCTTGTCAGCCGCTTCCACGCTGTGCTATAGTTCAACCACCACCGAGGACCGCGTTCCCTCGCCGTTTCCATCCCACCTAAGGAGGAACCGTCGTGCGGGTAAGCTGTCTACAGGAGAACCTGGCCAAGGGCCTTTCCGTGGTGAGCCGGGCAGTGGCCCCCCGCAGCACCCTGGCCGTGTTGGGCAACGTGCTGTTGGAGGCCAAGGACAATCAGCTCCGCCTGGCGGCCACCAACCTGGACATCGGCATCAACTGCTGGATCGGAGCCCAGGTGGAGGACGAGGGGGCCACCACAGTGCCCGCCCGCATCCTGGCCGAGTTCGTCAACAGCCTGCCATCCGAGAAGATCGAGATGGACCTGGCCGTGCGGACCCAGACCCTCCACCTGCGCTGTGCCCGGTCCCAGGCCAACATCCGGGGCATCGACGCCGCGGAGTTCCCCATCATCCCCACCGTGGACAACGGCGACGGCCCCGAGGCCACCGCGGAGCTCCTGGAGGGCAGCACCATCGCCCTGGAGACGGACGGCCTTCGCACCATGATCGACCAGGTCATCTTCGCGGCCGCCACCGACGAGAGCCGCCCCATCCTCACCGGGGTGGAGGTCTCCTTCCAGGGCGATCGCCTCACCATGGCCGCCACCGACGGCTACCGGCTCAGCGTGCGCAGCGTGGAGCTGACCGCCCCCTTGGGCGAGGACCTGACGGTCATCGTCCCGGCCCGGAGCCTGGGCGAGCTGGCCCGGGTCCTGGCCGACGCGGACACCGAACGCCCTGTCCAGGTCACCGTCACCCAGCCCCGCAACCAGATCCTCTTCCGGGTCTGGGGCAAACCCGGCGACGGCAAGGGCAGTTTCCACAAGGTGGACGTGGTCAGCCAGCTCATCGAGGCCCGCTTCCCCGACTACCGGACCATCATCCCCAGGGCCTTCGAGACCCGGACCGTGGTCTCCACCGAGGCCTTTCTCCAGGCGGTCCGACGGGCCTACCTCTTTGCCCGGGACAACGCCAACATCGTCCGCCTGACCATCCAGCCGCCCCAGGGGCAGGAACCGGGCACCCTGCGCCTCACCGCCACCAGCGCAGAGATGGGCGACAACATCAACGAGCTGGACGCCCAGGTGGAGGGCAGCCCCCTGGAGATCGCGTTCAACGCCCGCTACCTGATCGACGTGCTCAGCCAGATCCCCCAGCCCCAGGTCGTGTTGGAGACCACCCAGACCAACCGGCCCGGCACCCTGCGCCCCCTGGGCATGGGCAACGAGGAGTTCCTCCACGTCATCATGCCCATGCAGCCTCGGGGATAGGCATCGCCCCAGGGGGATACCTGGGCCCGGGCCGTTGCCCTCGGGCCGCGCCGCGGGCCTTCCTCGGCCATCTCACCCGACCGGACAGGGCCACCGCTCATCAGGGAGGGAGACCATCGTGGGTACCCGGAAGCTGCAGGCCCCCCAGGGGCTCCACTTCGAGGAGTTCCAGGTGGGCGACATGGTGGAGAGTGGGGGACGCACCATCACCGAGGCCGACATCGTTGGCTTCGCCGCGCTCTCCGGCGACTGGAATCGGATCCACACCGACGCGGAGTACAGCCGACAGCAGATGTTCGGCCAGCGCGTCGCCCATGGCCTGTTGGTGCTCAGCGTGGCCAGCGGCCTGGCCGTTCGCCTGGGCTTCATGGAGGAGACGGTCCTGGCCTTCATGGGGTTGGAATGGGAGTTCCGCAAGCCGGTCTTCATCGGCGACACGGTGCGCCTGCGGGCCACGGTGGCGGACAAGCGCCCCATGCCCCGCCTGGGGGGTGGAGTGGTCGCCTTCAAGATGGAGGTCCTGAACCAGAAGGACCAGGTGGTCCAGCGGGGCCTGTGGAAGATCCTGTGCAGGGGTCTGCCCCAGGAGGACTCTCCGGCCACCTCTTCGTAGCCCGGGGCTGCATCCGGTCTCTCCTCCCCTTTCCCTGGGTGCCATCGTCCACCGCGACAGGGAGCCGGGGCCAGGCCGACCCACGTCCCTGTGCCCAACCCGAGGTCGGCCAAGGCCTGTCCACCGTCGACCCGACGCGGTCCCGCCCAGGTTGCCTCATCGGGATGCCGCCGGTCGTCATATGCATTCCCACACCCTCCTCGGCATCGATCTGGGCACCTCTGCCCTGAAGGCGGTCCTGGTGACAGACCAGGGGCGGTTCATCGCGTCCGCGAGCAGGGCGTACCCCATCCGCCGTCCGCGACCGGACCGGGCGGAGCAGGATCCGTCCACCTGGTGGGATGCCCTGGTGGGCTGCATGGGGGCTCTGCGGGACCGGGGTGTGGTGGAAGGGGTACAGGCCATCGGCCTTTCTGGCCAGATGCACGGCACGGTGTTGCTGGACCGCCAGGGCCGGCCCTTGGGGCCCGCGGTCATCTGGCCCGACCGGCGGAGCATCTCCCAGGTGGCTCGCTTCGGCCAGCAGGTGGGGCTGGAGCGGCTGATCCGCATCGCGGGGAGCCCCCCGGCCACCGGGTTCATGGCCGGGACCCTGGCCTGGTTCCAGGAGCATGAGCCCCAGCTCTGGGCACGGGTGCGCCACGTGCTGCTTCCCAAGGATTTCCTCCGCCTGCGACTGACCGGGGAGATGGCCACCGACCCCAGCGACGCCTCGGGCACCCTGTTGTTGGACGTGGGCCAGCGCACCTGGTCCCCAGAGATGCTGGCTGCAGCAGGCGTGCGGCCGGCCCTGTTGCCCCAGATACGCCCCTCCGCCCAGGTGGCCGGCTTCCTCACCCAAGAGGCGGCCACGGCTCTGGGCCTGGCGGCCGGGACTCCGGTGGTGACCGGGGGAGGGGACACCGCATGCAGTGCCCTGGCCGCGGCCGCGGTGTCCCCGGGGACGCTGCTCCTCACCCTAGGCACCGGCGGACAGTTGGTGTGGCCTGTGGACCGGCCCCAGGTCGATCTCCAGGGGCGTATCCACACCTTCTGCCATGTCCTGGAGCCCGGCGTGGACCGGGCTGGGTGGTACCAGATGGGCGCGACCCTGGCCGCGGGGATGGCCCTGGCGTGGCTGCGGGAGAAGGTGTTCGGGCTCTCGGGCGAGGATGCCTATGCCGAGATGACCTCCTGGGCCCAGGAGATCCCGCCGGGGGCCCAGGGCCTGCTCTTTCTGCCCTATCTGGTGGGGGAGCGGACGCCCCACATGGATCCCCAGGCCCGAGGCGTCTTCCTGGGCCTGACTCCTTCCCATGGCCGGGGCCATCTGGTGCGGGCGGTGATGGAAGGGGTGGCCCTGGCCCTGTTCGACGCGTTCCAGGTGTTGGCCGAGCTGGGGGCCGTGCCTCGAGCGGGGATCCTGGCCGGTGGGGGTTCTCGGAGCCGCCTATGGCGTCAGATGGTGGCGGATATCTTCGGGCTGTCGGTGCGCCCGTTGCAGACGGCAGAGCAGTCGGCCACGGGCGCGGCCCTGTTGGCCGGGGCCGGACTGGGCTGGTTCGATCCCGCGGACGCGGCCCGGCAGTGGGCCGCTCTGGGGCCGGTGGAGGGACCGGATCCCGGGCGGAGGGCCCGATACCGGGCGCTGGGCGCGGTGTACCGGGCCCTCTATCCCCGGCTCCGGGATCTGTTCCCAGGGCTGGCCGAACCCGACCGTGCCCCGGAGGCCGACCCCTAGTCCTCCTTGGATACGGGGATCTCCTGGGGCGGGGAGGTATCCGGACCCGGATCCTCCGAGGAGGTGCTCTCCTGGGCCTGGGACTCCAGTCGGTCGGCCAGCTCCTGGAGCTCCTCGGCCAGGGCGTGGAGTCCCTTCAGCAGCCCCGCCTGGACCTCCGCGGTGACCTTGCTGGAGCGGATACGGGCCACGATCTGCTCCGCTTTCTCCCGCAGCTCCTGCCCCTCTTCGCTCTCCTGGACCTTCTGGAAGGCCTCCTCCAGCTCCTGGACCAAGCTGCGGAGCCCCTGGCGGATCTGGACCTCGAGCTGCCGGCGTTGTTCGCTGTTCCATGTGGCCCGGGCTGCCCGGGTGAGAGACTCCACCACACGGTGGATCTCCTCGCCCAGCTCGGGGCTGTCCGCCGGCTGGGTTCCGGAAGATGTCTCCTGCATGTCGGTGGTCTCGTCGGGTCGTTCCTTCTCCCCGTCCATCCTGTACACCTCCTTCGATGATGTACTGTCCATTTTGGATCCTTCGGAGATATGCCGGGCGTATTCACGGTGCGAGCTCGATGGGAACGACGACCTGGGTGCCGTCCTCCTGGGTCCGGTAGGTCCCGGCCTGGCTTACCGGCAGCCGTTCCAGGGTCTCCGCCCGATACCAGCTCACATGGAGCCAGTAGCGGACCCCTGGTTCGGGGCTGAAGGGGGCCACCAGGTCTGTCTCCTCCTGGATGATGGGCCCCGGCTGCCACCAGGTGGTGGGAATGAAGGTCCGAAACGGTTCCTGTTCGGTCCGGGGATAGATCTCCCGTCGGCCATCCGGGTATTCTGCCTCCAGCCACAGGATGTACTTGTACCGTGCCTCGGGCGGGCGCAGGACCTCCCAGTAGAGGGTCAAAGGGGTGTACGCTCCTTCCCACAGGGGGCGGCCTGCCTGCCAGCCTCGGAGCACGAACAGATCCCCGAAGACCACCGGTGGCCGGCGAGCCGGGGAGGGCACCTCCACCCGATTGGGGCCCCGGGTGAGAAACGCGTCCACTTTCAGATACGAGTTGGGGCTGAAATAGTTGCGCTCCCACACCCAGGGCAGATGGTCCCGGAGCCAGCGCCACACCTGGTTCTCCGGGTCGATGTAGGGGTGGGTGCCCTCCCGGACGAGCCAGATCCGCCTGTAGGCGTCCGGCGGTGAGGGCTCGGGGGTGCCGTCCAGCTCCATCCAGGACCACCTGTCCAGGGCCGTCCAGGTGGCCTCCCAGCTCCAGGTGCCGTTCTGGATGAAGGGAACCGCTCGCCAGCCCACGGTGCGGCCCTGGGATGCGGCCTCCTCCAGCTCGGCCAGGGGGAGGTAGTAGCGGAAGAGACGCCAGGCAAAGGGCGGCTCCAGCAGGAGGAGGTCACCGGGGCGCAGCTCTCGGCGCAGATCCGCGGCCAAGGTGCGGAGATCGGGCCCTTTGGCGTAGGCGGGTTCGGTGAAGTAGCGGAGGGTACTGGCCCCGATACCCACCAGCAGCAGGCCGGCCACCAGAGCCGTCGTGGCCGGCCGTCGACGGGCCATCCAGGCCAGCCCCCCGGCCACCAGCAGGAGGAAAGGCGCGCTGACCATGGCCAGGTGGCGGGCATTCATGTAGAGGGGTTGCCAGAGGTTGCCCACGAAGAGGATCCCGGTGGGGCCCAGGAGGAAGGCCACCGGGATCCAGGCCAGCGGGCCCCGACCTGAGCGCAGGCTCCAGCCCGCGCCGAGCAGGGCCAGGAGCCCAAAGAGCACGTCCAGGGGCCAGACCTGGGCCAGATCCACGCTCAGGCCCAGGCTGAACGCGTTGAGGAGATCTCGGGCCAGGATCCAGAGGGAGACCGACGCGAAGTTGTCCCCCACACCGGGCTGCTGCAACAGGACCCAGGCCATGCCCCCGGCCACCCCGATCCCGGTCAACCCCACCAGGCCCGCCACGGCCCAGGCCATCCGGGGACGGACCCGCCCTACCGCGCCCACGGCCAGCCCGGCGTGGACCACGGCCAACAGGACCGAGTGATAGTGGATGGCCAGCAGCAGGGCCGTGGAGGCCAGATAGGCCAGGACAGGGCCCCGGGCCGGGCGCTCCTCCAGCACGGCCTCGGTCCAGGACACCAGCAGATAGGTGCTCCACACGGCCAGGACCACCCACCCCATGTAGGGGCGGGCCTCCTGCCCATACCACAGGTAGAAGGGGCTGAGTGCGGCCAGAGCGGCGGCCCACAGGGCCGTTCCCGGGGGCAGGATGGCCCGTCGTTCCAGCCGGTGGGCCAGGGCCCACAGGGCGGGGACCATCAGCACCCCGGCCCAGGCCGCAGGAAGGCGCAGGGTGTACTCCGACACTCCGGCCAGGGCAAGGACGCCCCGCAGCAGGACGAAGAAGAGAAAAGGGTGCTGGTCCTGGGTGTAGAGGACCTCTGCCCCATCGGTCATCTCCAGGCGCCCTACCAGGAGCAGGAACCAGTTCGACTCGGCCCGTTGCAGGCTCAGGCTCTCGTCCCACCAGAGGGTCTTGTCCCCCAGGCCCCACAGGAGCCGGGCCCCGGCCACCAGGATCAGGGCCAGGAGGACGGTTCGGGATCGGGTATCCAGGGGCGGCCCACTTCGCGGTCCAGGCGTTGGGGTCTCCATCATCTCATGGGCCCAGGGTGGCGGAGGTGGAGGCCGGCCGGGCCCGGTGGCGAGCCCAGCTCCGCAGGGCCCGGATCTCCTCCTCCATCATGGTGCTCAGGGGCACGGTTTCCTGGAGCACGTTCAGCAGGTCGTCCATCTGTAGGGGGCGGTTCTGGTCGAAGGCCTCGTAGAGACCGGCGATGAGGGCCTGTTCGATCTCCGCGCCCGAGAGACCCTCCGAGGCCATGGCCAGGGTATGGAGATCGAAGTCCTCGGGGTCTCGGTGGCGTTTCCGCAGGTGGATGCGCCAGATCTCCACCCGCTCGCGGACATCGGGCAGGTCCACGAAGAAGATCTCGTCGAAGCGCCCTTTCCGCACCAGCTCGGGCGGCAACAGCTCCACCCGGTTGGCCGTGGCGATGACGAAGACCGGGGACTGTTTCTCCTGGAGCCAGGTGATGAAGCTGCCGAAGACCCGGGCCGCGGTGCCGGCATCGCTGACGTGGCTGCTGCCCACACCGCTGAACCCCTTCTCGATCTCGTCCACCCACAGGACCACCGGTGCGATGGACTCGGCCATCCGGATGGCGTGGCGCAGGTTCTCCTCGCTGGAGCCCACCAGGCTGGAGAACAGCCGGCCCACGTCCAGGCGCAGGAGGGGCAGGCGCCAGGCATTGGCCACGGCCTTGGCCACCAGGGATTTTCCACACCCCTGGACGCCCACCAACAGGATGCCCCGGGGTTCGGGCAGGCCGAAGGCCCGGGCCGATTCCCCGAAGGCCCGAACCCGCTTGCGCAGCCACTCCTTGAGCACGTCCAGCCCGCCTACGTGGTCCAGCCGGTCTGGGCTGGCGTAGTACTCCAGAAGGCCGCTCTTGCGGATGATCTGCCGTTTCTCCGCGGCCACGGCCTGGATGGCCTCGCCGCCCAGCCGGCCACCGGCCTGGATGATGGCCTTGGCAATTGCGTTGGCGGCCTCGGTGAGGGTCAGGCCCTGACAGGCCCGGACCAGCCGGTCCCGCTGGCGGCGGTTCAAGGCGACCTGGATGCGCCCGTGCTCCTGGGCCGTCTCCACGATCTGGGCCAGGAGCTGCTCCAGGGCGGCCCTGTCGGGCAGCGGGAAATCCACCACGGTGATCTCCTTCTCCAGTTCCGGTGGGATCTGGAGCACCGGGCTCAACAGGATCAGGGTCTTGGGGCTCTGCTGGAGGGCGAAGGCCACCTCCCGCAGCTTCCGGGTCACCCCCACGTCCTTGAGGAAAGGATGGAAGTCCCGCAACACGTACAGGGCTGGCTCCTGGTCGTCCAACACTCCCTGGAGCATCTGGAGGGGGTCTCGGCGGCTCCGCTCCATCGAGCCCGGGAGGGCAGGGTTGGTCTGCCCGGTGGTGATGCTCCACAGGAGCAGACGACGTTTCAGGCCCACTGCCAGGCGGTCCAGCTCGGCCAGGGCCCGCTCCTCCTCGGGCGTCACGATCCAGAGCACGGGATAGCGGGCTCGGATGTAGACCTCTAGTGCATCCCGCATGGCGTTGTCCATCTGTCTCAGCGCAGGTAGGGAGAGCCGGGCCACACCTGCCAAGGCCGCAGCCGCTCGGTCCCCCGGTACACGGCCACGTGCTTCCATCCGGACACATAGTGCCAGAGGCGCCAGAAGGCCCGCATCTCCCCCTTGCGGAACGCGACCCGATGGATCACGTGGCGGTCCTCGTCCAGCAGCATGCGGTAGCCTGGGCGCTTGCGGGCCAGCCTCAGGGCATGGGGGAAGAGGGCGGAACGGCTCTCTCGGAACTCCAGCAGGACGTGCCAGTCCGGCGAGGCGGTGCCGTTCTCTGCGGACTCTGCCCCGGGGGATGGGGCCGCTTCAGGGATGGCCTCGGGGACGATGGCCCGGAGGCCGTCCACCAGATCCCGCAGCAGGGGCGCCAGCCCGGGACGGAGGTCCACCTGAGGCACTCCGATCCGGAGCCCGCGGTGCAGGGTGGGCCAGGGTCTCCAGCTTTCCGGGGGGAAGGCTGCCGGGCCGTCGGGCCGGGTGCCCTGGAGCTGCTGCCAGGCGTAGGCCAGGGGGTCGAGCTCCAGGGTTGCGGCCAGGGAGTCCACACCTCGGGCCATCCGAGGCGCTATGGCCTGGAGCACCTCCGGTGGGGCCAGCTTCCAGGCCCGAACCCCGGCCAGGGCCAGGCGGGGGTCCAGAGGTTGGCCCCAGCCGGCCAGCCACCCCAACGCGATGCCCAACAGCCGAGGAGGGGCGACCTGGTCCAGGGCCCGGAGCAACCGTTCTGGGTCCTGGGCCAACCAGGCATGGAGCAGTGCCAGCCGGGCAAACGGCTCGTCCTGGGCCCAGTGGGCTTGAGCGGCCAGGGCATCCAGGTGTTGTCCCAGGGGGGCGAGCTGGGAGGGGCCACCGGTCAGCAGATGGGCCTCCAACAGGGTCAGGTACAGGCGGCGAAAGGCCTCGGGGGCAGGCTCCGCGGGCTCGGCTGCCCAGCGGAGAAAGGCCGCCCGTTGGACAGGGGTGAACCCCCCGTAGCCCATGCCAGGCCGGGGTTCTTCCTCCATAGGGCGCGAGGGATCCACAGGGAGGTCTGGGTCGATCCCAGAGGGCCCAGGCCGGGACGGAGAGGGCATTGGGCGCAGCCGACCGGGGAAGAGGCGCGCGGCCTGTTCGGAGGTCACCCGTGGGTGGACACCCCGGAGCCAGGGATTGGGGGGATGGGCCAGCTCGCGGTGGCCGGGAAGGCCGGGGGAGGACATGTCCGCCAGCGATGTCATGGGACTCCTGTCAGAGGGCCTCGGTGGCCCTTGTTCGATGGCCGGACGCCCGCGATGATCAGATGGCGGTTGACAAAGGTGGCCCGAGGCGTGTCCCAGGCCTCGGGTGCCAGCCAGGCCCGCAGCCCGGCATCTCCGTGGGCCACCTGTGCCCACAGCTGGGCAATGGTGCGGGAGTCGCAGTCCTGGCGGGCAGCCCACTCCAGGAAGCGGTGGCGTTTGGCCACCACCTCCCGATGGACCACCCGGAGGCCGGCCTCCTGGAACAGGGCGGCCCATTCCTCCACGGCCAGGGCCCGCCCATGGCTGGGATCCCGTTGGCGTTCGAACGCGTTGACCGCCCGGGCCAGCTCCGGATCCCCGGGCACGGTGATGTCCTGGACCAGGAGCATGCCGCCCGGCCGGAGGACCCGGACGCTCTCCTGGACGAAGGTTCGGCAGTCTGCGAAATGGTGGGGGGCGATCCGGCACGTGACCAGGTGGTAGGTCTCGTCCGGGAAGGGCAGAGCATGGGCATCGGCCACGGCAAAGGAGACCCGGATCGGGTCTGTGGCCTGGGCCGCGGCCCGGGCTGCCTCCACCATGGGGCCGCTTCGGTCTATGGCCAGGACCCAGGCCACGTGGGGCGCGAAGGCCCGGGCCGTGTGGCCGCCGCCGGTGGCCACATCCAGGACATGCCAGTGGGGTTGGGGCCCGGCCACCGCGACCAGCCGTTCCAGATCCGGGCCCCAGGCATGGACCCGACTGGCCACATAGCGGTGGGCTCGGGCGCCAAAACGGTCCTCGATGGGCGTGGACTCCTGCAATTTCATCATCTCCTCCATGGAACGATATACTATACCCGAGGAGTTGCGCAAGTACGACAGGGGTTCAAGGGGAGCCTGGGAGCCGGTCCCAGCCCCTGTCAGGCCGGGAAGCAAGCCGTTTCGTCCAGACGGTCTGTGGAGAGAGGCACGGTGTTCAGCGACGCGGCAGACGAGGCGATCTCGGACGAGGTCGTGGATCGGGTGGGGCGGGGCAGCCTCTACGTGGCCTTGCTGGCCGCGTGGACGGCCATGATGGGCAGCCTCTATTTCAGCGAGATCCGGGGCTTTGTCCCCTGTGAACTGTGCTGGGTCCAGCGGATCTTGATGTACCCGCTGGCCGGGATCATCGCCCTGGGCGTCCTGCGCCAGGATGTCCACCTGCCCTATCTGGTGTTGCCCTTCTCCCTGATCGGCCAGGGCGTGTCCACCTACCACTACCTGTTGCAGAAGACCGACCTCTTCGCGGCCCGGGCTTGCACCGTGGGGGTGCCCTGTTCTGCCACCTGGATCAACTGGTTCGGCTTCGTCACCATCCCGTTTCTGGCCATGGTGGCCTTTCTGGTGATCACCCTGGCCATGTTGGTGGCCTTGAGTCAGGGGGTGCCCGATCCCGAGGACCATCGCCCCCAATGGCACCGCCGGGAGCTGGTCCCCGTGGCCGGTGTGGCGATCTTCAGCCTGGCCTGGTACTCGGCCCTGGCCTTGAACCAGGCCACTGCCGGGCCAACGGCCGAGCCATCGACCTTCGAGCCGGCCCCCCTTCGTGGCCCGCTGACCCCTGCAGGGGAGGATCCCATGGCCCTGTTGGAGGGCGAACGGCTCTACCAGGAGGTCTGCGCCTCCTGCCATGGGATGGATGGCCGGGGGCTGCCCGGGCTGGGCAACAGCCTGGTGGATTCCCCGTTCGTTCGCGAGCGGAGCGAGGAGGAGCTGGTGGCCATGGTCCGCGCGGGGCGCCCGGCGGATGCGCCGGACAACCGGAGCGGGGTGGCCATGCCCCCCAGCGGAGGGCGGCCGGACCTGACGGACGAACAACTGGGGGCCATTGTCCGGGTGATCCGAGCATGGAATCCATGAACACGACCCGATCCATGTACCCCGTGCATCGCCTCGGCCAGGGCCGGGGACCGCAGCCCTCTCCCCGTCGGCCAAGCCGGGTCTCGGGGCTTCCGGGGCTCTTGGCCGTGCTGGCTGCGATCGCGCTGTGGGCTCTGGCCGGGCCCGGAGCGGAACTCCTCTGGGCTCAGCAGCCCCAGTCCGGCATCACCTCTCCGGCCCCGGGCAGCGTGGTGAGCGGCTCCGTGCCCATCCTGGGCACCGCGGCCGGGGAACCCTTTGCCCGCTACGAGCTCTACTTCAAACAGGAGCCCAGCGGAGACGAGTCCTACATCTGGTTCGCCGGCGATACCCGGCAGGTGGTCAACGGCCAGCTTGGGGTCTGGCACACGGCTGGGCTGCCCCCGGGCACCTACACGCTGCGTCTGCGGGTGGTGCGGCCGGACGGGAACTACGGCGAGTTCTTCGCGCCCAACATCCTGGTCAACACGGGGCCATCGCCCACTCCCACACCGGATGAGCCCACCCCTACGCCCATTCCCGTGGCCACGCCCACACCCATCCCCCAGCCTACCCCGGTGGTGGTGGAGGTGGAACAGCCCCAGGTCGAGGAGCCCCCCACGCCCACCCCTACCCCGGAACCCCTGGCCTTCGGTCCCCAGGGCCCTGGCGATGAGCCACAGGTGGTGGCCCCGGCGGGGCAGGCGAATCCCCTGGCCGAGGAGCTGGGTGCGGCGGTGGGGCTGTCCCGTCTCCGGGAGGCCTTCTTCCGAGGCGTGCGCTGGTCGGCCCTGCTCTTCCTCCTGGGGGGCGGGATCCTGGGGCTCAGGCGCCTGTTGGACTTCCTGTGGGCCCGGATGGAATGAGCCTGGGACAGGGGACCGGATGCCGTGACAGGCGAGATGGGCGATGGAGGATGTCCGCGAATCCGGGGGAAAGGGGATAGGGTGACGCTGTGAAATGGAAGATGATCGTGGGCCTGGGCAACCCAGGCCCACGTTATGCTCGCAACCGCCACAACATCGGCTTTCAGGTCATCGATATCCTGGCCCGGCGTCATCACATTCCCCTGAATCGGATCCAGCACAAGGCCCTGGTGGGCACAGGCCTCATCCGGGGACAGGGAACCGGGCTTCGGTCCAAGGGGACTGGAGGATGGTCGGCTCCGGCTTCGGGGACCTCCGAAGCCGGGAGCTGGGGTCCGCTTCCCCAGGAACAACGGACCCTTCTGGTCAAGCCCCTGACCTACATGAACCACAGTGGCCAGGCTGTGTCCGGGCTGGCCCGGTACTACCAGGTGCCGCCGGCGGAGATCCTGGTGATCCACGATGATCTGGACCTGCCCCCCGGGCGCATCCGGATCCGGCCCAAAGGGGGTTCCGGCGGCCAGCGGGGTGTCCAGTCCATCATCCAACACCTGGGCACCCAGGAGTTCCCCCGTATCCGGGTAGGCATTGGACGGCCGCCGCCCGGGATGGACCCCGCGGACTATGTGTTGCAGGATTTCACCGACGAGGAGGAGGCCCTGTTCGGCCCGGTGCGGGAGCAGGTGGCCGATGCGGTGGAGTGTTGGCTTTTCCAGGGCATCGATCGGGCGATGAACCGCTTCAACCGGTAGGTCAGGCTCCGGGGATGGAACCTGCCCGGAGTCGCCGTCGTCCCCGTTGGCGTGTGTCTGCGTGGATGATCTGTCTGTATGGACCGGGTCTGGATGGACCGGATATAGCCTCCTGCCTCCCATGTGTGCCTCTTCCCCGGACGGCGCGCCGCAACCCGTCTGTCTCGTGGGCCTGGTGGAGCCCTTGCGGCGTCACCCGGCCTTTCGGGCCCTTGCCCAGGAGCGCCCCAGGGAACCCCTGGGGATGCTGGTGGCCGCGCGGCCGTTGGTGGTGGCCGCCCTGGCCCAGGAACATCCCGGTCCTATCCTGGTGCTCACGGATACCCGGGAGCAGGCCCAGCGCTGGATCCATCTCCTGCGTAGCTATCTCCCCCGGGCAGAGGCAGACCGACGCGCTCTCCTCCACTTCCCCCCACCGGAAGCCCTGCCCTACGAGCGGATCCTGTGGGCCGATGGCACCCGCCAGGAACGGCTCGTCGTGTTGGCCGCGCTGGCGGACCGGAACCGGGATCCGGGTCCGGTGGTGGTGGCCTCGGTTCCCGCGCTCCTCCAGGTCACCCTGCCGCCCCGAGAGCTCCGCCTGGCCATGCGGCCCCTGCGCGCGGGCGCCTTCGTGGATCTGGATGCCCTGTTGCGCTCCTGGGTGGAGATGGGCTACGAGCAGACCCAGGTGGTGGAGGCACCCGGGACCTTTGCCCGCCGGGGAGGGATCGTGGACGTCTGGCCTCCCAACCTCCTCCATCCCATCCGCGTGGATCTCTTCGGCGACCAGGTGGAGGGCCTGCGTGTCTTCGACCCGGCCACCCAGCGTACGGTCCATGCCGTGGACCGGGTGGACATCGGGCCCGGGAGCGAGGCCCTCCCCGGGCATGGGCCCCGGGCCCTGGAGCGACTGGGCCACGGAACCCCGAGCTGTGTGCTCGACGATCCGGAGCTCCTCCCGGCCATCCGGGAGGAGATCGCGGCGGAGGTGGATGCCCTATCCCAAGGGCGCCCCTTCCGGGGCATGGAGTGGTACCTTCCCTATCTCTATGCCCGGCCGGCCACCCTGCTGGACTACCTGGGCGGCCATGCGCTGGTGGTGGTGGACGATGCGACCAATCTCCGGGCCGAGATGGAGGAGGCCCAGGCCGCGGCTCAGCGGACCTACCAGGAGCTGCGCCGGGGTGGAGAGGTCCCCGGGAGGTTCCGCAGCAGCCACGCGGACGTCTCGGCGCTCCTGGCCACACTGGCGCAGCACCGCCCCCTGCTCCTGGGCTTTGGTCGCCTGGATGGCTCGGCCCCTTCCGAGCCCGGGGAGCTGGCCCGGGCCTTTGCCCCATCTCCCCGCTATGCAGGCAAGACCCGGGTCCTCCTCCGGGATCTGGACAAGTTTCTCCGGCGGGGCGAGCCGGTGGTGCTCGTCAGCCAGCAGGCGGCCCGTCTCCAGGCCGATCTGCAGGAGACGGGTCGGGTTCCGACCCCGCAGGGGGATCTCCCTTCCGGACCTCCCCCGGGCATCACCCTGCTCTCCGGCCGCCACCCCGAGGGGTGCATCCTCCGGGGCCAGGAGCCGGGGACGGGTTTCGTCCTCCTGACAGACAACGAGCTCTTCGGCTGGGAGAAGGCGCCCACGCCCCCCCGAGCCACCCGACCCCCTTCCAAGGTGGCCCCAGAGCTCTTCTTCGCCGACGTCAAGCCCGGCGACTACGTGGTCCACATCGAGCACGGCATCGGCCGCTACGAAGGGCTGGTCAAGCTGGAGCTGGACGGTGTGCCCCGGGAGTACCTGCGGATCGCGTACGCCCACGGGGACAGGCTCTACGTCCCCGTGCACCAGGCGGACCGCCTGAGCCGGTATGTGGGCCCAGGGGAGGGGAACCGCCCGCCTGTGGTGACCCGGCTGGGCACCGCGGACTGGCAGTTGACCAAGGCCCGGGCCCGACGAGCCGTGGAGGAGATGGCCGAGGAGCTCCTGGCCCTCTACGCGGCACGGATGGTGGTGGAGGGCCACGCCTTCAGCCCCGATGGTCCCTGGCAGGAGGAGCTGGAGGCCACCTTCCCCTATCCGGAGACGCCGGACCAGCTTCGGACCATCCAGGAGGTGAAGCGGGACATGGAGGCGCCTCGCCCCATGGACCGCATCGTCATCGGCGACGTGGGCTATGGCAAGACCGAGGTGGCCATTCGGGCAGCCTTCAAAGCGGTGGTGGACGGCAAACAGGTGGCCGTCCTGGTGCCCACCACGGTGTTGGCCCAGCAGCACTATCGCACGTTCAGCCAGCGGCTGGCCCGTTTCCCCGTGGCGGTGGAGATGCTCTCCCGGTTCCGCACCCCGGCCCAACAGCGTCGGATCCTCCAGGGCCTGGCCCAGGGCACGGTGGACATCGTCATCGGCACCCATCGACTGCTCAGCGCCGACGTGGTCTTCCGGGACCTGGGACTGCTGATCGTGGATGAGGAACAACGCTTTGGCGTGGCCCACAAGGAGCGGCTCAAACAGCTCCGTACCCAGGTGGACGTTCTCACCCTGAGCGCCACGCCCATTCCCCGGACCCTCCACATGAGCCTGAGCGGGGTGCGGGACATGAGCACCATCACCACGCCGCCCCAGGAGAGGCAGCCGGTACGCACCATCCTGTCTGAGTACGATGAGACCCTCATCCGCCAGGCCATCCAACGGGAGCTGGAGCGGGGCGGCCAGGTCTTCTTCGTCCACAACCGGGTACAGGGGCTGCAGATGCTGGCCAGACGGATCCAGCGGCTGGTGCCCGAGGCCCGGGTGGCCGTGGCCCACGGCCAGATGGCCGAACGGGAGCTGGAACGGGTCATGTTGGCCTTCGCGGACGGGGAGATCGACGTGTTGGTGTGCACCACCATCGTGGAGAACGGCCTGGACATTCGGCGGGCCAACACCATGATCGTCAACCGGGCCGACCGCTTCGGCCTGGCCCAGCTCTACCAGCTTCGGGGCCGGGTGGGCCGGGGCGCGGTCCGGGGCTACTGCTACCTGCTCTACGAACGGCACAAGTCCCTCTCCTTCGACGCGCGGCGCCGCCTGGAGGCCCTGTTGGAGAGCAGCGAGACCCTGGGCGCGGGGTTTCGGATCGCCATGCGCGACCTGGAGATCCGAGGGGCTGGCGAGCTGTTGGGCACCCGACAGCACGGCCAGATCGCCGCGGTGGGCTTCGATCTCTACACTCGGCTGCTGGCCCAGGCGGTCAACGAACTCCGGGAGAAACGGCGAGACCGGCCCCGGGCAGACGCCGGACACCCGGACGCAGCCTCCGAGGCGCCGGAGGGTCCCCCGGACCTGCCCTTCTCTCCGGAGAACCCCCTGGCTCCGCCCATCACCCTGGACCTGCCCGTGACGGCCGAGATCCCAGAGGCCTATGTGGCGGATCCGGACCTTCGCCTCCAGCTCTACCGACGGATTGCCGGGCTGACCACAGAGGTGGAGCTCCAGGAGATGCGCCAGGAGCTGGTGGATCGGTTCGGAAAGGATCCGGAGACCGGGTCGGTGCCCCGGCCGGTGGAGGGCCTTCTCTACCAGATCCGGGTGAAGAACCTGGCCCTCCAGGCCGCCGTGCCCAAGATCGGCCGCCGGCGAGACCAGATCGCGATCCACTGGGCAGGCCTCACCGAGGACAACCGCCGGGATCTCCAACACCGGCTGCGCACGCGGCTGGGCTACATGGACCCAGGCCAGGGCCGCTGGATCCCGGCAGCGGAGATCCACGTGGGCAAGGAGGCCATCTACATCCCCGTGGACACCGAGGGACGGTGGCAGGAGACGTTGATCCGTGTCCTGTCGTGGTTGGCCGCAGACTTCGCGACGGAGACCCGGGCGGATGCCCCCGCGGGGGCCCAGGAATCACCCCCCTGAGGGCAGCCTCTGGCCTGGACGGGCCGCCGGCCGCAGGCCTTCCACCAGGCGCAGAATCCCCTGGGCGATCGCGTCCAGGCCATATCCCGAACGTTCGTGGAGATGACGGATGTAGGCCGCGGTTAGGGGCGCGCGGAGGAGATCCGCGGCCAGGTCCACATCCAGGGCCGGATCGATCTCACCGGTACGTGTCCCCGTCCGCAGCAGGCCGGCCAACGTGAGCCGAAGCCACTGCATCATGGGCGCGTCCTCGACCGGGCTGATGCCGTACGCCCGTTGGACCTCGCACAGGAGAGCCAGGTGTTCGTGGATGAAGGCCACGCTCTCCTGCAGGAAGAAGCGGAGCCGTTCCAGAACCGGGGTGCCTTCCTGGGCCAGGGCCCGGAGACGGGCCAGCACCGCGTCCTGGTGGGCCCGGAAGTGCGCGTCCAACAGGGCCCGGCACAGCGCGCCCTTGTGTTCGAAGTGGCGGTAGAGGGTGCCCTTGCCCACCCCTGCGGCCTGGGCCACCTGGGCCATGGTGACCTGGGCCACGCCCCGTTCCTCGAAGAGCTGCTGCGCGGCCGCCAGGATGCGGGCCCGGTTCGCCCGGGCGTCCTCCCGAGGGCCCCTGGCCGATCTCGGCTCCATGGCATGCAGGGGGATCTCCTGGGCCATCTGCCCTTTCTCCTGTCCTTCAGAGATCGAAGAGCGGGAGAGCTCCGCATCTCCGTGGAACCCCGGCGGCTTCCCAGGCCTCTGGGCATGGTCCCATCCCCGGGGCCCGATCCCGGCGCGGCTCTCCCCCAGCCCCTGTGGCCGCCTGGGCCCCGGTCGGAGCCGACGCCCACTCCCTGAAACACCCTGCTCGCGGTCCTGTCTCCCGCCCTTCTGTGCCGGTGGATCGCCGGGCTTCCCACACCCACTTCAGGTTGACAAACGGACCCAAGTCCACTATGATTGTACCTGAAAAGTGGACTCCAGTCCACTTTTTGTCTCGGTGCCGGGTGGTCCGGCACCCGAGGGCGTGTTCCAGGCGTCCTCGGTTTCGTCCGATCCTCTCCTTTCACCGGTTGTCCAGAGGAGGTAGCCATGCCCGAGATCGTCACCCAGGGAACGGATCATCCGCTGACCACGGTCAAGCTGCAGACGGGCGAGAAGGTCGCCCTCTGCCGCTGTTTTGCCTCCAAGAACTTTCCCTTCTGCGACGGCTCCCACAAGGACCATCCTGGCAAGGGGCCGGCAGTGGTGGAGGCTGTGGCCTCGGCCGGCTCCGACGATTGAGCCCTGGCGGGGCTCACCTCGTGGCCACGGGGGCTGCCGACGCAGTCCCCGTTTTTCTGTCCTTTTCTGGACGCTGGGCGATGCTGGGCATGGACTTGGGGAGGACGTTCAGGGCTCTACCCGGAACAGCACCGCCGTCTCCGGGGAGCGGACCGTGTGCCCCGAGTTCCCGCTGGTGGCCTGGACCCGGACCCGGTAGTCCCCCGGGGACGCGTCCACGGGCACGGAGACGCGCAGGACCACCGGCAGGTTCCCGCCGGCCGGCACCCCCAAGGAGACCACGGTCTCGCCACAGATGCCGTCGGGCCGACAGAGGCGGATGGGCCAGGGTGTCTCATTGGCCGCGTTGACGAACATCTCATCCGCCAGGTCGCCGGTGTTGTCCACCCGGATCACGGCCTCACAGAGCTCTCCGGGGGTACAGCGCCGTACGTTGCCGCCGTCCACCGTGAGCTGGACGCCGAAGCGGACGGCCGCGGGGGTGCCCGTGGGCGTGTTCTCCGGCGTCCATGTAGGGGTGGGGGTGAGGACCGGGGTGCTGGTAGGGGTCTGGGTCGGGGTGGGGGTGGGGATGATCAGGTCCACCGTCACCTCGTAGTCCTGTTGGCTGCCGTCCAGGGCCAAGACCGATAGGGTCCGGGTCTCGGCCACATATCGGGGGCAGACCCGATCCTGGCCCTTGCCCTGGACGCCCACGTTCTGGTAGAAGACCGCCCGGGCGTTCTCCACCTCCCAGAAGACGGTGGTGCACTCGCCTGGGGGCACCGCCTGGTGGGCCGCGCGGAAGACCACCACCGGTGTGGGGTACACAGGGGTCGGCGTGGCGGTGACCACGATGACCGTGGGGAGGGGCGTGGCCTCGGGGCCGGCCGGAGGCAGGAGGATGTTCGGAGGAGACGCCGGGGGTGGGGCCACCACCACGGGTTCAGCCACCGCGGTGGCCAGCTCTGGGGCCGCGGGCGGGGGAGGGGGCGGTGTGGGTGTGGCGATCCCGGCGCCTTCGACCCGGGCCTGTTCGTCCTCCACAAGGGGAGGCGGGGTGGGGGTCGCGGTGGCCGTGGGGGTGTCCGTGGGCAGTAAGGGACCCTCGGTCGTTCCCGGGGGTGTTGCAGTGACCAACAGGAAGACCTGGCCAGGGCCTTCTGTAGATGGTCTGGCACCTTGGTCCAGGGTGGCCAGGGTGCGGCCGACCCACTGCCATCCCGCGTACGCGGCCAGGGAGCCGACACAGAGGAAGAGCGCGAAGAGGACTCCGGCCAGTCCCAGCCATCCAGGAGGGCCTGCCGCCGAAGGCAGCTCCAACATCCCATCCGTGGGGGGCGTGGCTCCTTCCGGCCGGGGCTGGGGATGGAGGGCCTCCTCTGGGTGGAGGAGGCCATAGTGAGGACAATGTGGGTAGGCTGGGGTCAGGCAGGTGGCGGCCTGGTGGCCCAGCAGGATCTGATCGCCGTGCTCCAGGCCAACGATCTCGGGATCCACCTGGGAGAGGGCCAGCCGCTCTACGGCCAGACAGCGATGGGCAAAGCTGGGATAGGGTTCCGGGGGCTGGGGCTCGCCGTCCTTGCCGAGCCGCCCCAGGTAGGGACAGGTCATGTGGGTTTGGCCGGTTGGACGTGTCCTGTCGACTTGAGATAGGAACGGGCGAACGCCAGGGCCTCTTCCGGGGTGTGGATCTGGCCCATGACCTGGGCCTCTACCAGGGCCCGAAGGATCTTGCCCACCAGGGGGCCTTGCTCCAGGCCCAGGCTCTCCATCAGGGTATGGCCGTCCACCAAAGGTTGCACCAGGGGCAGCTGTTCCTCGAAGGCGTAGGCGAACAGCTCGCCCATCCGGGCCAGGAAACGAGGCCAGTGGGGCGGCCGTTCCGCTCCGGTGGCCTGGGCGTCGGCCAGGGCCAACAGGAGGACATCCACGCCGGCCAGCCGATGGCCCTGGCGGGCCCGGGTGGCCTGGAAGAAGCGGAAGGCGGCTCGCCGAGAGATGGGCCGATCGGCGAAGTCCTGCTCCAGGAGCAGGGGGCGCATGTGATGGCGGACCACCTGGGTGGCCAGGGTCACCTCTCGGCGGCTGAAGCGGAGGTGCTGGAGGCGTTGCTCCACCATCAGGGCGCCTACCTCGGCATGGCCCCGGAAACGGATACGCCGTTGGCCCCGCCGTTCGACTTCCTCGTAGGTGGCGGGCTTGCCCACGTCGTGGAAGAGCGCGGACCAGACCAGCCACTGGCCCCGGCGGCGGTCATCGGCCAGCCGTTCCCGGGCCAGGTGGGCCAGGTCCTCCCGCCATGGGGCCAGCAGGGCCCGGATCTCCGGGGCCAGGCGATCCCGTTGTCCCAGCAGCCAGTCCCGCAGCGCGGCGGCATAGCCCACGGCCAACAGGGTGTGGCGGTAGACATCCGTGTGGTGGGGAGGGCTCTGGGGCACGTCCACGGTCTCGGCCACCTCTGGCAGAAGGGGAAAGAGGAGCCGGAGCTCCCGCATGGCCTCTACCACGTCGTCGGGTTCAGGGAGGGCCAGGGCCTTCCACAGCTCCTCCCGGATCCGTTCCGGGGTGGCCTGGGTCACCTGGGCGGCGTGTTCCTGGATCTGGAGACGGGCCTCAGAGGTGAGGGAGAAGCCCAGCTCTGCGGCCAGGCGCACGGCCCGGACCATGCGCACGGGATCGTCCAGGAGGCTGTGGGCCGTCACCGGTCGCAGGCGCCGGGCGGCCAGGTCGTTGCGGCCCGGGCCCACATCCAGGAGGCGGGGGAGCGCGTGTCGTCGGAGCTCCACGGCCAGGGCGTTCACGGTGAAGTCTCGGCTGCGCAGGTCCTCCTGGATGGTGCCCCGGAGCGCGGCCAGATCGCACACCAGCCGGGTGCCCGGCCGCCGGAGATCCACCAGCCGGGCCACGTCCCGCTCCCGGTCCAGGGGGTAGAAGGCCCAGCCCAGGGTGTCCGCGACCTTCCGAGCCAGGGGGAGCACGGGGCCGGCCAGGGCCAGGTCCAGGTCTGTCAGGGGGTGGGGACGGCCCAGGAGCATGTCCCGCACCGCGCCGCCCACCGCGTAGATGGGCTCCCGGTGGGCCAGAAGATGGTCCACCACGGGCTGGAAGCCGGATGGGAGCTGCCAGTCGGGCCAGTCCTCCGCGTACACGTTCCCCTGTTCCATGGGTGGTTGAGGTATGGATGGGCCTGGGCCGGCCGTCCTCGTCGATGGGCGAGGCGTGGGACCCGACGAAGAGCTATCGGGTTCCTATTATAGCGCAAGGCGGTTCGATTTGACATTCTTCGGGGGCCGATGCTACGATGTTCCTCGTGTCAGAGGCCACTCTGGTCGGATCGCATCCGGGGGGCGTGGTGTAGCGGTTAGCATACCGGCCTGTCAAGCCGGAGGTCGCGGGTTCAAATCCCGTCGCTCCCGCCACGAGTTTCGAATACCTGGAAGGTCATCCCATGATGCGATTCGAGGGGGCGTGGTGTAGCGGTTAGCATACCGGCCTGTCAAGCCGGAGGTCGCGGGTTCAAATCCCGTCGCTCCCGCCACGCGAGGAAAGGGCGAAGGCCACGGGCCTTCGCCCTTTCCGTGTGTTCTTCCGCCTTCCTCCTTGCCCCCTGCCATCCTTCCCTGGCCCCGACTGCCCGCGGGAACCCCGCACCACCCCTGTCGGACCGGCCCCGGCCTCGTCGACCCGGGAAGGGCTCTCCTGGATTCCGCCTCCTCCGCGGGGAGGCACGGCGTTCCGACGACGGATGGAGGGCCCAGGGAATGGTGGAGGCCCACACCGGACGGCGGGCTCGAGAAGCCTCTGTCCCTGGTTGTGCACCTTGTTGTAGGCAGCGAGGGGAACTCGGCGCCGGTTCCCGCAGCCGGCGCGAGGGGGCCGGGAGGGGAAAGGAGTCGGGGGGAGTCCACGGAACACGAGGTCGTGCCCTTGCAACG
>JALSIX010000023.1 GCA_026989655.1 Caldilineaceae bacterium | reverse complement strand
TGGTTGTGCACCTTGTTGTAGGCAGCGAGGGGAACTCGGCGCCGGTTCCCGCAGCCGGCGCGAGGGGGCCGGGAGGGGAAAGGAGTCGGGGGGAGTCCACGGAACACGAGGTCGTGCCCTTGCAACGCCTCGCCAGCCACCAGGCACCCCCGTGGCACCCGGGACGGGCCGCTTACCGCTGCTGCCTTCCGGCCCTGACGGGGTTCACGGTGTCCCGCCGCACGGGACCCAGCAGCTGGCGAAGCTGTGGAAGAGCACGACCCCTTGGGGTCGGCATGGAGCCGAAGGGGAAAGGTGAGGCGGAGAGGGTGGGATTCGAACCCACGAACCCTTTCGGGTTACGAGCTCTCCAGGCCCGCGCACTAGACCAGACTATGCGACCTCTCCGCAGTCTTCTCGCCTCCATTATAGCCAGATCGCGTGGATCTGGCAAACATCCGGGGCGTGGAAATCCATGTGGGGCCGCTCCATTCGACGGCCCCCCGGGGTGAGGAGCGCGTCCCACAGGGCCTTCATCTCATCATGGCCCTGTTTGACAATCCCGCGGTCCTGATCTACCCTTAGAGGACGGACGATGGACCCATCCGTCCTGTCGACGAGGCATCCATGGCCGTTCCGTACTTGACCGTGTATTCCATCCACGTGCCTTCCACCAGGAGGAGGACCCCGGGAAGCGGGCTTCGGCGTCGGCCCTGACCGCACCGGGAGGACCTTCCACACTCCCAGCTCGCTTCCTCTACGCCACGCGGGATCCCCGCTGTGGCGTTTTTTGATCGGGGCGCCAGGCTGCCCATTCCGCGAGCCCATGGGCTGCAGCCTGGCCTCTGGCCGTCCGTGGGCGTTTCTGCCCCCATCCAGCGAGGAGTGATAGCCATGGAGAACCCAGCCAAACCATCCGTTCGGAAATGTGTCCTGGCCTACTCCGGTGGCCTGGACACCAGCATCATCATCCCCTGGCTTCGGGAGAACTACGGCTGCGAGGTCATTGCCTTCTGTGCCAATCTGGGCCAGGACCCAGAGGAGCTGGCGGATGTGGAGCAGAAGGCCCTGGCCACCGGGGCCAGCAAGGTCTATGTGGAGGATCTCCGGAGCGAGTTCCTCACGGACTACGTCTTTCCCACCATGCAGGCCGGTGCCATCTACGAGCGGGAGTACCTGCTGGGCACCTCCATGGCCCGTCCCCTGATCGCCAAACGGCTGGTGGAGATCGCGGCCCTGGAGGGCGCGGACGCGGTGGCCCACGGTGCCACCGGCAAGGGCAACGACCAGGTCCGCTTCGAGCTGACGGTCATGGCGCTGAACCCCAAACTCCGCATCATCGCGCCCTGGCGCGAGTGGGCCATCCGGGGCCGCCGGGATGCACTGGACTATGCCCTGGAACACAACGTGCCGGTCAAGGCCACGGAGGAGCGCATCTACAGCCAGGACCGGAACCTCTGGCATCTGAGCAACGAGGGCGGCCCCTTGGAGGACCCCTGGAACGAGCCGCCCAAGGACATGTATGAGTGGACGACCGACCCGGAGGACGCGCCGGACGAGCCCGAGTACGTGGAGATCTACTTCCGCCGGGGCATCCCGGAACGCCTGAACGGCGTGGCCCATGGCCCTGTGGATCTGATGAACGCGCTCAACGCCCTGGGGGTCCGGCACGGCATCGGTCGGGTGGACCTGGTGGAGAACCGGTTGGTGGGCATGAAGAGCCGGGGGGTCTACGAGACCCCGGGAGGCACCATCCTCTACAAGGCCCACCAGGCCCTGGAACAGCTCTGCCTGGACAAGGACACCCTCCACTTCAAGCAGGTGGTGGGCCTGCGCTATGCGGAGCTGGTCTACAACGGCCAATGGTTCACCCCCCTGCGGGAGGCCTTGGACGCCTTTGTCCGCCAGACCGAGGAGACCCTCACCGGCACGGCCCGGCTCAAGCTCTACAAGGGCAACGTGATCCTGGTGGGCCGCCAGAGCCCTTACAGCCTCTACCGGGAGGACTACGTGACCTTCGATGAGGACGACGTCTACAACCAGGCCGACGCGGAGGGCTTCATCAAGCTCTTTGGCCTGCCTCTGAAGGTCCGGGCCATGCTCCTGCGGGAAGGGCCGGGGATCAGCGCGTATCCCCAGCCGGACTACACGGAGTTCAAGAGGGACTGAGGGCACGTGCGGAGCCGGGCCCGGGCCGAGCGGTGGAAGAGGGCCGGAGACCGGACCGCCCCGTCCGCGTTCCCTCCTGGGCTACCGAGACGCTCTGTCCTCAGTTCCTGTCCAGCCAGGGGAGAGATCGCCATGGATCGACCCAGCCTCGACCTGCCCGCGGCCTTCACCCAGCCCCCCGCCTCCCCGCCCCTGCCGGTGCCTGGGTTCGACGCCGCGGGTGTGGCCTGTGGCATCAAGCCAGGGGGCCAGCTCGATCTGGCCCTCATCGCCTCGCCGGTGCCCTGTGTGGCCGCCGCGGTCTTTACCCGAAACGCCTTTCCCGCCGCGCCGGTCCTCCACGACCGCGCGCTGCTCCGCTTCAACGCCGAGCGGATCCACGGTGTGGTGGTGAACTCGGGCTGTGCCAACGCCTGCACGGGGACCCAGGGCCGGGCCAATGCCCGTCGAATGGCCGAGTGGACAGAACAGGCCCTGGACGCGGGGGAGCATACCGTCTTCGTCATGAGCACCGGGGTCATCGGCGTCCAGCTCCCCATGGAACGGCTGGCGACCGGCATCCCGCAGCTCGTGGCTCGGCTCCGTCCCGATGGGTGGCAGGAGGCCGCCGCGGCCATCATGACCACAGACCGTTTCCCCAAGTGGGCCTCGGCCACCCTGGAGATCCACGGACACCCGGTGACCCTCACCGGCATCGCCAAGGGCGCGGGGATGATCCACCCGGACATGGCCACCATGCTGGCCGTGGTGGTCACCGATGCGGCCATCGCCCAGCCCGTGCTCCAACAGGCCCTGGTCCAGGCCTGTGACCACAGCTTCAACCGCATCAGCGTGGACGGCGATACCAGCACCAACGACACGGTGTTGCTGTTGGCCAATGGGCTGGCTGGCCACCCGGCCATCGACCAGGCCCAGGGTCCGGCCTACACGGCCTTCCTGGATGCCCTGACCCAGGTGGCCCAGGAACTGGCCAAGGCCATCGTGCGCAACGGCGAGGGCGTCACCCGGTTCGTCACCCTCCAGGTGGAGGGCGCGATGGACGACCACCAGGCCCATCAGGTGGCCAACGCCATTGCCACCAGCCCCCTGGTCAAGACCGCCTTCTACGGCGGGGACCCCAACTGGGGCCGCATCGTGTGCGCGGTGGGCTATGCCGGTGTCCAGGTGGTGCCCGAACGGACTCGTCTGACCGTCCGCCGGGGCGAGCCCCAGGACGGTCAGCCCGAGCTGGAGCTCTTCCGGGACGGCACGCCCACAGGGTACGCGGAGGAGGAGGCCGCGGCCATCTTCGCGGACCACCGGATCACCGTCCGGGTGGACCTGGGCCTGGGCACCGGCCGGGCCACGGTGTGGACCGGCGATCTGAGCCACGGGTACGTGACCCTCAACGGCGAGTACCGGACATAGCCAGGACACTTCCTCAGCCGGACCTCTGTTCTCCGGCCCCATGTCTGGGGGCAACCCAGGGAGACGGTGGACCCAACCGGGTAGAGCGGGCACCGGGCTCCTGGGCAGGCCGTGGTAGAATGGGCCCATGGACACCCTGCGCGGCGTCGTCGAGCGCATCACCTTCCACAATCCGGAGAGCGGCTACACCGTGGCCAAGCTCGCGCCGGAGAAGCGTCCACCCCATCTCCCCGGCTGGCAGAAGGAGGTCACCCTGGTGGGCCACATGCCCCATCTCCACCCGGGGGAGTGCGTGGAGGTCCACGGACGATGGACCTTGCATCCGGAGTACGGGAAGCAGTTTCGGGTGGAACGGATGCGTTCGGTGCTTCCCGCGACGGTGGCCGGGATCGAGAAGTACCTGGGCAGTGGCCTGATCCGGGGGGTGGGCCCGGTGACGGCTCGGCGCATCGTGGACCATTTCGGCCCGGATACCTTGGAGGTGATCGACAACGAGCCAGAACGCCTCCTGGAGGTGCCCGGCGTGGGGCCCAAGCGGGTGGCCATGATCGCCCAGGCCTGGGCCGAACAACGGGCCATCCAGGAGGTGATGGTCTTCCTCCAGAGCCACGGGGTCAGCACCGGCCTGGCCACCAAGATCTACAAGCACTACGGCGACCAGGCCATCCAGGTGGTCCAGCAGGATCCCTATCGGCTGGCCCAGGAGATCCACGGCATCGGCTTCCTCACCGCGGACCGGATCGCCCGTTCTCTGGGGATCCCAGAGGACGCGCCGGCCCGGATCGCGGCCGGCGTGGAGTACGTGCTCAACCAGGCCACGGACCAGGGCCACGTCTGCCTGCCCAGCTCGGAGCTGATCCCACAGGCCGCGGAGCTGCTCCAGGTGTCTCCCGAGGCGGTGGCCGGGGGCCTGGTCCGACTGCGCCAGGCGGAGCGGGTGAAGCTGACCTCCCGCCCGGGCGGGGAGGCAGAGCGAGGGGCTGGAGAGCCAGGAGGCCCGGAGAGGGAGTGGGCCCAGCCCTCGGCCTTGTCCGAGCCGAGCCCGACATACAGGGTCTCCTCCCCTGAGGAGGTACAACGCCTGCTCCGGGAAGAGCGGACCGTCTATCTGCGCCCCCTCTACCACGCGGAGGTGGGGGTGGCCAATGGCCTGCGTCGGCTCCTCCTTGCCCACCAGGATCGGCTGACCCCTCCGCCGAGCTCGGTCCTGGACTCCCTGGTGGCGGAGGCGGATCCGGAGACGGGGCAGCGGCTGACCCCCCAGCAGCAGGCCGCGGTCCGCGCGGTCCTCACCCACCGGCTGGTGGTCCTCACCGGGGGGCCGGGCACCGGCAAGACCACTGCCGTCCGGGCTCTTCTGCGCCTGGGCCAAGGCCTGGGATGTCGTGTCCTGTTGGCTGCACCCACCGGCCGCGCGGCCAAGCGTCTGGCCGAGACCACCGGCCACGAGGCCCGGACCCTCCATCGTCTGTTGGAGTTCCATCCCGGCCAGGGCCTGGGGTTCCGACGGAGCGCGGAGAACCCTCTGCCCTGTGATCTCCTCATCGTGGACGAGGCCTCCATGCTGGACCTGGTCCTGATGAACCATCTGCTCAAGGCGCTGGCGCCGGGCACCCACCTGTTGCTGGTGGGCGACGTGGATCAGCTTCCCAGCGTAGGGCCCGGCAGCGTGTTGGCGGACATCATCCGGGCGGTAGAGGGAGACACCGCGGGGCCCGGTCTTCCCCATGCCACGGTGATCCGGCTGGCCACCATCTTCCGCCAGGCCCCTGGCAGCTACATCATCCGCAACGCCCACCGGATCCACCAGGGGCGGATGCCCATCATCGATAACCGGGAGGCCACCGATTTCTTCCTCTTCCGCACGGACGACCCGGAGCGGGCCGCGGCTCTGGTGGTGGAGCTGGTCCAGACCCGGATCCCCCGGCGTTTCGCCATCCCACCGGAGGACATCCAGGTGTTGTGCCCCATGCATCGAGGGGTGGTGGGGGTGGCCGCGCTCAACGCCGCCCTCCAGGCCGCGCTGAATCCCCCCGCCCCGAACCGGCCGGAACGGACCCTGGGCAGTCGGGTGTTTCGGGTGGGCGATCGGGTGATGCAGGTGCGGAACAACTACGACAAGGAGGTCTACAACGGCGACATCGGCCATGTCCGGGAGGTGGACGCGCTCCACCATCGGGTGACGGTGGAGATGGACGGGCGGGCCGTGCACTACGATTTCCTGGAACTGGATGAGCTGGTCCACGCCTATGCCATCAGTGTCCACAAGAGCCAGGGGAGCGAGTTCCCCGCGGTGGTGATCCCGATCCTCACCGGCCACTATGTCATGCTGCAGCGCAACCTGCTCTACACCGCGGTCACCCGAGCCCGACGGTTGGTGGTGTTGGTGGGCCAGCCCAGGGCCATCGCCATGGCCGTGGGCAACAACCGGGTGGTCCGCCGTCACACGGGGCTGGCCGAACGGCTGCTGGCCCCCCAACGGGAACCGCCGCCCATGGGAGAGCGTCCATCATGACCCGAGCCCTGCCCATTGCCGTCCAGCTCTACACCCTGCGCCACCACACCACAGACTTCACCCAGCTCATCGCCACCGTGGCCCAGGTGGGGTATCCCGGAGTGGAGCTCCTCCACGATCCGGGGCTGGATCCTGCCACCGTGCGGGCCGTTCTGGAGGCACATCGCATCCAGGCCGTCTCGGCCCACGTCCCCTACGAACGCCTGGTGGAGGATCTGGACGGGGTGATCGGGTTCCACCGGGCTGTGGGCAACCACCACGTGATCGTGCCCAGTCCCCCGCCGGCTGTCCGGGCTTCCCGGGACCCGGAGGTCTACCGGGAGTTCGGCCGCGCCCTGGGCAGGCTGGGGGCGCGCTGTGCCGCGGCGGGGATCTCCCTGGGATACCACAACCACGACTGGGAGATGCAATCGGCCCAGGGCCGGCGCCTGCTCGACTGGCTGCTGGAGAGCGCGGAGCCGGGCCACCTCTTCTGGGAGCCGGACCTGGCCTGGGTGGTCCGCGGTGGGGCCGATCCGCTGGAGCTCCTGGCCCGCCATGCAGGCCGCTGCCCGCGGGTCCATGTGAAGGACCTGGCCCACCCCGGCGAGAACCTGGAGGAGCAGGGTTGGGCCGATGTGGGCCACGGTGTCCTGGACTGGAAGGCCTTGCTGCCCGCGGCCCAGCAGGCCGGCGCCGAATGGTACATCGTGGAGCACGACCACCCTCGGGATCCGGTGGCCAGTATCCGGCGCAGCCTGGCCTTCCTCCGAGACACCTGGAAAGGGTAAGCTCCCGCCATGCGGACCGAGCTCTTCGACTACGAGCTGCCGCCGGAATACATCGCGCAGGAACCGGTGGAACCCCGGGATGCGAGCCGGCTGCTGGTGCTCCACCGCACCACCGGGGCGATGGAGCACCGGGTCTTCCGGGAGATCGGCGACTACCTGCACCCTGGCGATCTGTTGGTGGCCAACGACAGCCGGGTGATCCCCGCCCGGCTCCGAGGGCGCAAGCCCACCGGCGGCAAGGTGGAACTCCTGTTGCTGCGCCCCTTGGACGACGCCGGCCAGGAATGGGAGTGCCTGGTGCGGGGACGTGGGCTGCGGGAGGGGGCTCGGATCCTCCTGGAATCTCCGGCCGGAGAGGACGGCCCTGGACCCGAGGCCCAGGTGGTCGCGGTCCACCCGGATGGAACCCGGGCCGTGCGCTTTGCCGAGCCCATCTGGAACCATCTGGACCGGCTGGGCCAGATCCCCCTGCCCCCCTACATCACCGGCTACCGGGGCGATCCCGAACGCTACCAGACGGTCTACAGCCGGCGGGCGGGCAGTGTGGCCGCGCCCACCGCGGGGCTTCACTTCACGGCCGAGCGGATCCTCGCGCTGCGGGAACAGGGCATCGGCTGGCAGACGGTCACCCTGCACGTGGGCCTGGACACCTTTCGCCCCATCACCGAGGAGGAGGTGGAAGAGCACGCGATCCACACGGAGTGGGCCGAGCTGACCCCGGCGGTGGCCCGGGCCATCAACGAGACGAGCCTCCGAGGTGGACGGATCGTGGCGGTGGGCACCACCACGGTCCGGGTGTTGGAACATGCGGCCACCGTGGCCCAGGGCATCGACCCCTACGACCACCGGGCATGTCCCTGGCAGCGGGTGGCCGCTTTCCAGGGCCCCGTGGATCTCTACATCGTCCCCGGCTATCGTTTCCGGGCCGTGGACGCCCTGGTGACCAACTTCCACCTCCCCCGTTCCACCCTCCTGCTGTTGGTGAGCGCGTTCATCGCCCAGGCCCACCCGGAGGACCTGGACGCCGGGCGACGGCTCCTGCTCCAGGCCTACGAGGTGGCCAAGCAGGAGGGGTATCGCTTCTTCAGCTTCGGCGATGCGATGCTGATCCTGGACTGAGGGCCGGGGTTCAGGGGAGCTGGAGGACGAAGGGCTCGGAGCGCCATCCCTGGGGTGAGTGGATGGCGGCTCGCAGGGTGACAGGCCGCTCGAATCCCAGCCCCTGCAGGAAGCTCGCGTGGGTGTAGAAGGCCTGGACCAGGGTGTCTGTGCGACATTCGGCTCCTGGGGGTGGGTTCCAGAGGGAGAGCGACTCCACCGATGTCGTCGAGGTGCAGGGGCCCAGCCGGGCGTAGAGGTCGAACTCGTGGACCTCTGGCCAGAGGAGCCAGGTGTGGAAGGCCCCGTTCTCCCCGGAGTGGAGCCCGATGGTGTAGCCGTATCGGGTGGGATCCCGGTCGAAGCCGTGGTAGAGGTACGCGCCTACGTAGGTGGTCGCCCCCTTCTGTGCCGGCCCACGGGGTGGGTCCAGGACCACCAGGTCCAGGGGCACGGACTCCTGGGGCAAGGGGTGTAGGCGCAGTCGCAGGTAGATGTCGTGGAAGAGGACCTGGGTCTCCACCACCTCCACGGTCCCCGCCTCACGTCGTTCCAGATCCACCGGATAGAGATCCACGATCTCCGTGCCCAGCCAGCGATCGGGACTGGGGTGACGGAGCACGCTCCAGGGACAGGCCATCCAGGCCCGTCTGGGCATCTCCGCCGGCGGAATCGCCGCGGCCCGGAGCGCGTCGCGGCCGTTGATCTCCGCCCGGACTCCGCGCAGGGTCAGGGTGGCGTATGCGTCCTGGCGGGGGAGCGCCTCCGCGATCTCCTGGGGGGGCCTGTCTGTCACCACGCAGGCGGGCGCGTTTGCCTGGGCACCCGCCAGCCACAGGGGCAGATCGCCGTAGACCTGGACCCCGTCCTCGGTGGCCGCCCAGAAGAGCCGGAAGCCGACCTCGTGGACCCGCACGATGACCTGGCCCTTCCAGCCACCGTCCTGGTAGGTGAAGCGGATAGTGGAGGCCACCTGCAGTGTGTCGCCGGCCTCCTCCTCCCGGCGGATGGCGGCCAGGGGCGGGAGCCCCGGACGGACGTGCTCCTGTCGGACCAGGAGCTGTCCTTCCGGTGTCCGGAACTCGACCGTGAAGGGCGGTGGAGGCAGCCGGTTCTGGTCCACGGTCCGGGCGTCCACCGGGTAGCTGTAGCTGCTGGGTGGGGTGCTCTTGTCTGCCCTGGGGCCCCGCTGTTCCACCACCACCTGGACCTGGCCCTCCCGGGTCCGGATGTCTCGGATGCGCACCCGATAGCCTTCCGTGGCCGCGGTGCCGAGGAAGGCCACCACCGCGGCCTGGTCCTCCTCCAGCCAGACCCGCTGGGCGACCTCCTGGGCCACGGGGATGGGGAGCCTGGACATGGCAGCCTGGAGGCTGGCCGGTTCCAGGAAGAGCCCATAGAGCGCGTCCGGGAAGGGGGCCACCTCCTCGCCCTCCATGGGGATGGAGACCTCCGGCGCAGGCGACACCGGGGGACTCCCGTCGATGGGGGACCGTGGCTGGGGCGGCCCGCCGACGCATCCGGCGAGCCAGGCGCCCAGCAGGGCCATGGTCAGGTACAGGCAGGGGTTCCGTCGGCTGAGCAGGGGAACCGACCGGTCCATCCGTGCTCCAGATCCGCTGGATCAGCTCGGCTCCTGCTGGGAAGGGACCTCCAGGGGGGCAAAGGGGCTGATCCGGCGGATCTTCTCGATGATGCGCTGGCGTTCCGCCTCGGTGCGGGCCTGGGTCAGGCGGGCCCGCAGCTTCTGGAGTTTGGCCCGTCGGCGCCGACGTCGTCGGATCTCCCGCACCCGTTCCGCTCGGTTGTGTGCCATGCTGTTGTCCTCCTCCACGTGGACTCTGTTCGGTGGTTCCTGTCTGGTCTCGTCCAGGTTGAGATCAGGGACAAAGGAGCCGACCTCGAGCCGGCCGGCCATCTTCCATTATACATCGGGTGCCCCGGTCCGAGGAATTTGGGGGCCCGGGACACGGTCGGTGGAACGGACGGGCCTCTCTAGACGGGACCGGTGGGTGGGGCTCCGGGCATGGCCTGCTCCGGGCCTCCGGGGAGCTCAAGGCCCCGGAAGCATGCCCAGGGGGTCCGCACGGTCCGGTTGGGTGGCCGCGTCCACGAAGGCGGCCAGGTCGGTCTTGAGCTGGGCCAGGGACGGCGGGTGGACGTACATCATGTGGCCGGCCTCGTAGTAGCCCATGCGGATGTTGCCCCGGAGGGCCGGGTCCAGCGCCATGTGGTTCACCGTGTACTCGGTGGCGAAGTAGGGCGTGGCCAGGTCGTAGTAGCCATTGGCCACGAAGACCTGGAGGTAGGGGTTCTTGCTCATGGCCGCCCGGAGGGTCTCGGCCACGTTCAGGTACTGGTTCTGGAACTCGCTGTAGTCCCATTTCTGGTACAGGGGGAGCAGGATCTCGTAGGGCAGGTCGCTCTCGTAGCGGAGTTCCCGGCGCAGGTAGTCGTTCAGCGTGGCGGTGTAGAGCCCTTGGATCGCGCTGTAGCTGGGATCGTGCTCGAAGGTCTCCCCGGCAGCGTCTCGGTCGATGCCCACGAAGCGGGTGTCCAGCCGCCCCACCGTGCGTCGTCGGTCCCGGAGCAGCTCTTTGGTGAAGCGGTGGATGGAGATGCGGAGGTGGCTGCGCTCCACGTAGTCCGGGTCCAGGCCGGTGAAGCGGGCCAGTTGGGCGACCAGGGCGCGGCGTTCCTGGGGAACGATGGCGTCGCCCTTGAGCAGGCCCAGGGCGTAGTCTGTGGTCGCGAAGGCCTCCACCTGGGCCAGCACCTCCCGCAGGGGGCGCTCCTGCAGCTCTGCGGGGAGCCGCCTGTGGTACCAGGCCGTGGCCGTGTAGGTGGGGAGGAAGAGGATGTAGGGGAGGTCGTTGCCCACCACGAAGCGAGCCGTCTGGAAGTTCAGGATGGCCGACACCAGCATGATGCCGTTGAGCACCATGCCATGGCGGTCCTGGAGATGGCCGGCCAGGCCCGCGGCCCGGGTGGTGCCGTAGCTCTCGCCGATGAGGAACTTGGGCGAGGCCCAGCGGCCGTTGCGGGTGGTGTAGAGGCGGATGAACTCGCCCACGGATTCGATGTCCTTCTGGTAGCCGTGGAAGATCTGGGCCTCCTGTCCTGGGGCCGGTCGGCTGTACCCGGTGCTCACCGGATCGATGAAGACCAGATCGCTTCGGTCCAGGAGGGAGTGGGGGTTGGGCACCAGCCGATAGGGCGGGGGCGGCACGCTGCCGTCCTCGCGGAGCTGGACCACTCGGGGGCCCAGCAGGCCCAGGTGCATCCACACGGAGGAGGAGCCGGGCCCGCCGTTGAAGGAGAAGGTGATGGGCCGTGTGCCCGGATCCGAGACGTGGTCCTGGGTGTAGGCGATGTAGAAGAGGGTGGCCTGGGGCTTCTGGTCCTCGTCCCGGAGGATGAGGGTGCCCGCGGTGGCCGTGTAGTGGATGGGGTGTCCGTCGATGACGAGAGTGTGTCGGGTCTGGACCTTCTCCTCCCTGGGCTCCTCCTGGGGTTTCCCGGGCCCGTCGTGGTCCTGGGAGCGGTCCTGAGGAGGGGATGCATCGGACATATGGCCTCCGGTTCGGTGTCGGGTTCGAGACGGCGATTCGGATGGAAGGGCCCCTGGGGGCCACGGCGGCATTCTATCACACCTGGCAGAGGTGGGCGAGCAGCAGGCCGCGCGGCCTGGGAGATCTGGAGGTGCAAGGTGTTTTCCGCATTGCACAAAGCCCGGAGTCGTGGCAGGATCGGAAGGTGTCGCGGTCTGCACCCCAGCAAGCCCGGAGGCATCCCATGAGCGCCACCGCGTCCATGCCCCCGGATCCCTCCTCTGCCTCGGCCGGGCCAGACGGGGATGGGGATCCCGAGGACGGCGCCCTTGTCCCTTCCTCCCCAGGACCGGACCTGGACGCCCCCCAGGAGGAGCCCACCACCGCGGAGAAGCTGCGCAACCTGCGCTGGTCCATCGCGTCCAACGCGGCCAACACGGTCTTCGTCCAGTACACCTTCTTCGGCTCCATCTTCGTCCTCTTCCTGAAGGAGCTGGGGTTGCGCAAGGGGGAGATGGGCTTCATCCTCTCCCTGTTGCCCTTCTCGGGGCTCCTCTCTCTGGTGGTGGCCCCCTGGGTGGCCCGGGCGGGCTACAAACGGACCTATCTCCTCTTCTGGTCGGCCCGGACGGTGGCCGCGGGGTTTGTCCTGTTGACACCCTGGATCCACGGCCGTTACGGCCGGGAGGCCACCCTGGTCTACCTCTCGGTGGTGGTGGGGCTGTTCGCGCTGTTCCGGGCCGTGGGGATGACGGCCAACCTGCCCTGGATCCAGGAATACGTGCCGGATGCGGTTCGGGGACGGTACACGGCCACGAACAACATGGTCACCTCGTTGACCGGCTTTCTGGCCATTGTGGCCGGGGGGCTGGTCCTGCGCTACGTGGCCGGCCTTCGGGGCTTCATGTTGCTGTACGCGGTGGCCGTGGTGGCCGGGCTCGTCACCGTGTGGCTGGCCAGCCACATCCCCGGTGGCGAGCCTCGTCCCCGCAGTGCCCCGCGGAATCCGCTGGTGGGCATGGCGCGTCCCCTTCGGGATCCCTGCTACGCGGTCTACCTGGGAGGGCTGGGGTTGGTGACCCTGGCCACGGTGCCCCTGGGCTCCTTCGTGCCCCTCTACATGCGAGAGCAGATCGGGCTGGAGCCGGGCAACGTGGTCCTCCTGCAGACCGGCGCCCTGCTGGGCGGGGTGTTGGCCAGCTTCCTCTGGGGCTGGGCCGCGGACCGCTTTGGCAGCAAGCCGGTGGTCCTGATGGGGCTGCTGCTGCGGACCACAGTGCCCCTGCTCTACATGGCGGTGCCCCGGCACGCGCCCACGAGCCTGCCGGTGGCCCTGGCCGTCGCCACTTTCCAGGGCATTGCGGACATGGGGTGGGGCGTGGGCTCGGCCAGGATGTTGTACGTGGCCATCGTGCCCCCGGCCCGGCGGTCCGAGTACATGGCCCTCTACAACGCCTGGACCGGCCTCACCGGCGGCACGGCCCAGATCCTGGCCGGCCGTCTGTTGGACCTCACCCAGGGGTTTGAGGGCCATCTCTTGGGGGTCCCTCTGGACCCCTACACCCCCCTGTTCGTCCTGGCCGTGGTCTTCATCCTGTTGGCCTTCGGCCTGTTCAACGGCCTGCACGTGGAGGAGCGGGTGGGCCTGGGGGAGTTTGTGGGGATCTTCTTCCGGGGCAACCCCTTTGTGGCCATGTCCTCCATGATCCGTTTCCACCTGGGCCGGGGCGAGCGGGCCACGGTGGCGGCCACAGAACGGCTGGGTCGGGCCCGGAGCCCCCTGGCCGTGGAGGAGCTGTTGGAGGCCCTCCACGATCCCCGGTTCCACGTGCGCTTCGAGGCAGTGTTGGCCATCGCGCGGATGCCCCCCGATCCTCGGCTGATCCAGGCCCTGGTGGAGCTGCTCCGCGGCACGGAGATCGCGCTGGCGGTCATCGCGGCCTGGGCCCTGGGGCGGCTGGGGGATCCCCGTGGGTGTGGTCCCCTGTTGGAAGGGCTGGACGCGCCCTACCGTTCCATCCGGGCCCACTGCGCCCGGGCCCTGGGCTCCCTGGGCTGCCCAGAGGCCGGTCCGGTGTTGTTGGACCGCATCCAACAGGAGACGGACCGGGGGCTGCTCATGGCCTACGCGTCTGCGCTGGGCAACCTCCGGGTGGAGGCCGGCCTGCCCCATCTGATGGCCCTGCTGGACGAGCTGGAGAACCCTGGGGCCCGGATGGAGCTGGCCCTCTCGGTGGCCCGGATCCTGGGAAACGAGGACGACTTCATCCGCCTGTTTCGGGCCATGCGCAGCGATCCCGGCACTGCGTTCGCCCAGGCTGTGGCCGCGATCCAGGCCGCCTTGGACGATCCACCCGAGAGCCTGGCCCGGGCCGGGGCCGCCTTCGCGCACGACGACCTGGGCAACGGTGTTCAGGCCCTGGTCCAGGCCCTGGAATGGCTGGCCGTGGAGCGGTTCCCCCAGCCGGTGGCCCAGGTGTTGCAGGGCTGCCGCGAGCGCCTGGCCCTCCACGGCCCGGAGCGGCCGGAGATCCTGCTCCTGGCCCTGCACTTGCTCCAGGTCCACAGCCGGCGTCGACGTCGGCTGTGGGTGTTCCGAGGGGCTCCGACTTGACCGGGGAGGCGGTCGCGGGTACCCTTGCCCCATGATCACCCTGATGCTGGACGCGGACGCATATCTGGCCGCCCAGGCGCTGGCCGAGAGGAAGGCGGCCCTGGGGGATCCGGAGACGGCCGAGCTGAACATCACGGAGCTGGAAGGGGATGTCCAGGCCGGGACGATCCTCTACCACGCCAGCACGCTGCCCTTTCTGGCCCCCGGACGGCTGGTGGTCGTCCGGGGCTACCTGGGCCGTCTGGACAAGCGGATGGCGGCCAGCAGCGGGCCGGAGAGCCCGGCCTACCAGGAGGCGGCCCAGCTCCTGGAGGGGCTGGAACAGGTCCCCCAGGAGACCGAGCTGGTCTTCGTGGACCAGGGGCTGGACAGGCGCCGAGGGCTCTGGCGGGGCTTTCGGGTGGGCGAGCGGACGGTCCAGGGGCTGGCGGATCGGATCCAGGCAGGCCAGATCCGTGCTCCGGACCTGAGCCCACCCGATGCCAGGGCGCTGCCCGGGTGGATCGCCCGGCGAGCTCAGGAGATGGGGCTGGAGATGGACCGCCGGGCCATCCAGATGTTGGCCGACTTCGTGGGCGTGGACCTGCGCCGGCTGGAGAACGAGCTGCAGAAGCTGGCCAGCTACGCGGCCGGGCGTCGCATCGTGTCCGAGGATGTGCGCCAGATGGTGAGCGATGCCCGGGAGGCCCTGATCTGGGATCTGACCGACGCATTGGGCCGTCGGGACGGCCGGAGGGCCATGGCCGCCCTCCAGGAGCTCCGGCGAAACGATGCCCATCCCTTCTACCTCCTCACCATGATGGTCCGCCAGTACCGGATCCTGATCAAGGTCCTGGAGGCCCTGGACCCGGGCGGCGGCAACGAGTACGAGATCGCCAGGCGGATCGGCGAGCGCCCCTATCCCGTGAAGAAGGCCATACAGCAGTGCCGGGCCTACCGGATGGAGGAGCTGGAGACCATCCTGCTTCGCTTGCTGGAGGCGGACGTGGCCATGAAGTCCGGCGCAGATCCGGACACGGAGATGGACGTGCTGGTGGCCGAACTGACAGAGCCGCGAGAGGGGGCCAGGGCAGGAAGGCCTGTGGCCACGCCCCAGCGGTAGGCCCGCCCCATCCTCGGGTCAGGGAGCTGCTCTGGCCTGGGGCCCTCTGTGACCCGGCATGGGGGCGGACCGAGAGCGTCGCCCCCTTCGCCGCGGAATCCTCTCACCTTTCAGGAGATCCGAGATCCATGACACGTGCGAACTTCAGCCTCCTGGGCCCCGAGACCATTGTCCGGACAGAGCTGGCCAACGGCATGGTGGTCCTGGTCCGGGAGAACCCCAGCGCGCCGGTGGCCATGCTGGAAGGCCTGATCCCCGTGGGAAGCGTCCATGAACCGGAGGACAGGGCCGGCCTGGCCGGATACGTGGCCTCCATGCTCACCCGGGGCAGCGAAGCCTACGACTTCCACACCTTCAACGAGACGGTGGAGTCCCTGGGCGCCAGCATCACCGTGGGGGGCGACAGCCACGTGACCCACTTCAGCAGCGAGAGCCTGAGCGAGGATTTCCCCAGGATGGTGGCGATCCTGGCCGATGTGCTCCGTCGGCCCACCTTTCCCCCGGAACATGTGGAGAAGGTGCGCCACCTGCTCCAGGTCCGGCTCCAGGAACGGGAGCAGAACACCCGGGCCGTGGCCTTCCGTCGTTTCCACGAACTCCTCTTCCAGGGGCATCCCTACGGCCGTCCGGTATCCGGCTATCCCGAGACGGTCCAGGCCATCCTCCGGGACGACCTGGTGGCCTTTCACCGGACGCGCTACACGCCCCAAGGGACGGTGTTGGCCGTCTCCGGGGATGTGCGCGCGGCCCAGGTGGTGGCCCTGGTGGAGCGCCACTTCGGCGACTGGGAGGGGCCTCCGCCGGCCCCGGATCCACCTGCCCCCGAGCCGGTGGCAGCGATCCGGCGGGATCGGGTGGTCCTGCCCGGGAAGGTCCAGGCGGATATCGTGCTGGGCTGTCTGGCCATCCCCCAGAACCATCCGGACTACTTTCCGGCCCAGGTGGCGAACAACATCCTGGGCCAGTTCGGCCTCATGGGACGGCTGGGCGAGGTGGTCCGGGAGCGCCAGGGGCTGGCCTATTACAGCTACAGCGCGCTGGACGCGGACAAGGTGGGCGGGGCCTGGCTGGCCGCGGCCGGGGTCAACCCCGTGAACGTGGGGCGGGCCATCGAGAGCATCCTGGCCGAGTTCCGTCGTCTGGCCCAGGAGCCGGTCTCCCTGGAAGAGCTGGCGGACAGCAAGGCCAACCTGACCGGGAGCCTGCCCCTCCGCCTGGAGACGAACGAAGGGGTGGCCGCGCTGTTGGCGAACATGGAGCTCTACGGCCTGGGTCTGGACTACGTGGTGCGCTACCCAGAGCGGATCCAGGCGGTGACCGCGGAGGATGTGCAGCGGGTGGCGGCCACCTATCTGCGGTCGGATGCCTACGCGCTGGCCGTGGCCGGGCCGGGCGAAGGGGACGGGAGCCAGGACGGCCCGCTCTAGAGCAGGGGCCGGGAGCGGGGAGAGGCGCTTCGGCACGCTCGGCTCTGGGAACGGGCCTCTCCTGATGGGGATTCAGGGGAAGCCCAGCCCCTGTTCCTTGAGGCTCACGAAGCGGTTGCGGCCGATGACCAGATGGTCCAACACCTGGATGCCCAGGAGGGCGCCGGCCTCCACGACCTTGGCCGTGATGCGGACATCCTCTGGGCTTGGCGAGGGATCGCCGCTGGGATGGTTGTGCACCAGGATCAGGCCGGAGCTGTTGTCCCGCACCGCGGCCCGGAAGATCTCACCGATGCGGACCACGGTGGTGTTCACGTTGCCCTGGTAGAGGGTGAGGACGCGTTGGACCCGGTTCCGGGTGTCCAGCAACATCACCCGCAGCTCCTCGTGTTCCAGCCATCCCATGTCGGCCAGGACCAGGTTGGCCGCGTCCTCGGGGGTGGTGATGGTGGGGCGTTCCCTGGGCGCCTCCACCAGCAGCCGTCGCCCCAGCTCCAGGGCTGCCTTCACCTGGGTGGCCTTGGCCTGGCCCAGGCCCGGAACCTGGCACAGTTCCTCGGTGGTGGCCCGGACCAGACCGCCCAGGCCGCCGAAGGTGGTCAACAGCCGCTGGGCCAGGTGGACCACGTTCTCGCCTGGGCGACCGGTGCGCAGGACAATGGCCAGAAGCTCCGCGTTGTTCAGAGCTCGGGGGCCTGCGTGGAGCAGGCGCTCCCGTGGACGGAGGTCCGCGGGGAGTTCCTTGATGGTGAAGGTGGAGTCGGTCCCCGGGGATGGGTCCGAATGTGGCGAAGCAGGGGTGGAGGGGTTCATGGCTTCTCCTTCTCTGTTTCCAGGGCCTGGTAGCCCTGGGCTACGCGCTCCAACAGGAGACGGCCGGCATGGATGTCCTGGGGTGGTTCCGCGCCTACCCGTCGGGCGATGATCTGGGCCAGGCGCACCAGGGTTTGTCCGTTCAGGACGCCCTGGTCGAACCGTTGTAGGCTCTCCTGGAGCAGGGCGTAGTCCCGGTGGCGGAGGTTCCGGATGCCGGGAAAGGCCAGGGACGCCTTCGCGCCCGGGTCCGCGGCCAGGTGGGGCTTTCGGCTTGCGGTGAGCACCCGCTCCAGGGTCAGGGGGGCCTGGTCCTTCACCACCAGGGTGCCCGCGGCCAGATCGCCCAACCGACGGGCCTGGCTGTCCACCCACATGACCGTCAGGCCCACCAGGTAGCTGAGGGGGAGGAAATCCACCACCCGGACCAGGTTGCGGACCACGACCGACAGGAAGTCCACGGGACGGCCTCCCTGCCGGATCACCCGGATGCCGACCCAGCGCTTGCCGGGCGTCTGGCCGTTCCACAGGAGCTCGAAGAGGACGAAGTAACCCGCGTTGAGCAGGAAGTGGAGGAGGAGGACCAGGGCCAGGATGAGGCCGGCCACCCATTCCGTCTGCTCCTGCATCCACGCCGTCTGTTCCGGTGCGTTTATGGGCCCTTCCAGGGAGGAGAGCAGCCCGGCCACCAGGGAGAGGAGCAGCACGTTGAGCACCGCCAGGATGGCGGCGTCCAGGATCGCGGCCAGAGAGCGGTTTCCGATGCCCACCACCGTGTAGGCGAAGGCCACGCTCTCGGGCGTTTCCACGCGATGTCGGGTCTCCAGTTCCTTCCACGGGGAAGGGGGCTTGGGAGGCAGAGGATCCGGGGACGAGGACATGGCACGACTCCACTCGTTTGTGGCCCACCGGCAGCACCATTGGCAGCGGCTCGAGGTCCTGCTGGGACGAATGCGGGATCGGATCAGGCTGGGATCGGCGGAACTGGATGAGCTGGGTCGATTGTACCAGATGGCGAGCGCGGATCTGGCCTTGGCCCAGCGGGATTTCCCCGACGAGGAGGTCACTCTCTACCTGAACCGTCTGGTGGGCCAGGCCCATGCCGCCATCTACCAGGTGGACTCCTTCACGTGGCGTTCGCTCCTCCGTTTCTACCGGGAGACCTTTCCCCACCTCTACCGCAGGCTCCTTCCCTACACCGGTGTGGCCGCCCTGCTGTTCGTGCTCCCTGCCCTGGCCGTCTTCCTGGCCGTGTGGCAGGATCCGGAACGGATCTACGGGATCATGGGCCAGGGGATCCGGCCTCTGGTGGAGCAGGTGGAAGGGGGCCGGATGTGGACGGACATCCCCCTGACCCTGCGCTCCACGGCCTCGGTGGGGATCTTCACCAACAACATCCGGGTCATGGTGTTCACCTTTGCCGGGGGCGCCACGGGAGGCCTGTTGACCGTCTATGTGATGGCCCTCAACGGGGTGAACCTGGGGGCCCTCTTCGGCCTGCTCCAGGCCCACGCCATGAGCGGCCGTCTGGCGGAGTTCGTGGTGGCCCATGGGGTCATCGAGCTGAGCGTCATCTTCCTGGTGGGGGGCTGTGGCCTCTACATGGGCGATGCCCTGTGGCGGCCCGGGCTGCAGAGCCGTCGGGTTGCCCTGGTCCAGCGGGCGCGCACAGCCGCGCAGGTGGTCCTGGGCTGCATCCCGCTGCTGGTGGTGGCCGGCCTCGTCGAGGGCTTCGTCAGCCCCAGCGATCTGCCCGGGCCGCTGAAGGCCGGGGTGGGAGCGGTGAGCGGCCTCGTCCTCTACCGCTACTGGTTGGGCCGGTGGGTTCTGTGGGGTTCCTTGAGCGCCCTGCTTCGGCGCCTCCTCCCGCCCCCGGTGGGCCCCGGTCTGGGAAGCCGTCTCGGGGGATGAGGCCGGGCCAGGCTATATCTGCATCCGCTCCTTGAGGGCCAGGTACTCGTCGATCACGGCCACCGAGAGTCGATGGGCCGCCACGTCCAGGGTCCGGATCCCCTGTCTCCGCAGCTGTTGGAGGACCAGGGCCCTCTCCTCCAACAGCCGTTCGGCCACTGCCCGCTGGTAGACCTGGATCGGCTCCTGGGCGGGCTGGCGGGCCAGGGATTCCACCGTGGGATCCCGGAGGGTCACCAGCATGGGCAGATGGCGGCGGCGCAACAGGAGCATCTGGGCCACCAGGTGTTGGGACGTCAGGCTGGCCGTCAGATCCGTGAAGACCAGCACCAGGGCCCGACGACGTTGATGGGCGGCCAGGTGGGCCATGGCCTGGGTGTAGTCGGGCTCCACGGGCTGTCCCTGGACCCGGTAGAGGAGTTCCAACATCCGCAGGAACTGGCCCATGCCCTCCCGGGGCGGAAGCCAATGTTGGACCCGATCTGCAAAGGTGAGCAGCCCCATCCGATCGCCCTTGCGCAGGGCCACGTAGGCCCACAGGAGCACCGCGTTGATCGCGTAGTCCATCTTGGCCACCGGGCCCACCGGGCTCCGCATGAGCCGTCCCACGTCCAGCAAGGCCATCAAGGTCTGGCTGCGTTCTGTCTGGAACTCGATGGTGATGGGGCGGCGTCGACGGGCCGTGGCCTTCCAGTGGATGTGCCGGTACTCGTCGTCGGGCCGATATTCCCGCAGCCGTTCGAACTCCGAGCCATCTCCCCGCCGCCGGACCGGGCGCAGGCCGATCTCCCGCTCCCGATGGCGGCGGACCAGGAGATCGTACCTCCGCACGTCGGCCAGGTTGGGATAGACCGGCACGGACACGGCCCCGGGAAAGCGGGCCTGACGGCGCACCAGCCCCAACACGGAGCCCCAGCGCAGGTAGAGATCCCCGAAGGCATGGTCGCCCCGACGGGGCGGGTAGACCACGTAGGTCAGCCGCACCTCTTGGCCGGGAGCCACCCGGGCTGTCAACACCCGATCCTCATCCCGGATCCGAAAGGAGGCAGGGGGCGTGTCCCGCACCCAGATCGGGACGGGACGGAGGCCCTGGGCCAGGCATATCCGAAGGCGCACCGGGTTCCAGGCGGCCAAGGAGAGCCGTTTCTCGTGGTGGCGCGACAGGTCCCAGGCCTCTGGACCAGGACTCAGCCCCCAGTCGGCCACCAGAAGGGCGCTGGCCAGGGCCAGCCAGCCCAAGGCCAGGTAGACGGCTTCAGGCCACCAGGTGGCCCCGGCCAGGAATATCCCGGTTCCCCCCAGGAGGGCCGCGCCGCGCCAGGTGATCACCGTGCCTCCTGGAAACGATCCAGCGCGAAGGGGGTGAGATCCCGGCCCACCGGGCGACGGAGGGCCAGGTCGGCCACCAGATGTCCGCTGTATGGTCCCAGGGTGAGGCCGGTGGGCCCGTGGCCGGTTGCCAGGTAGACCCCCTGCCGTCCGGGGACCTGGCCCAGGATGGGCAGGAGATCCGGCGTCACCGGGCGCAGCCCTACCCGGACCTCGCGGAAGCGGAACGAGGCCAGGCCCGGCGCAACCCGCAGGGCTTCCTGGGCCACCTCCTGGAGCCCTTGCAGGGTGGGGTGGACGTCGTATCCGCTGCCGGTCTCCCGGGTCGCGCCGGCCGCGATCCGGCCGTCGGGCCACGGTACCAGGTAATGGCCCCGGAAGCCCCCCACGATGGCCCAGGAGGCCAGGGCCCCCTCCGGAGCCTCCAGGTGGAGGATCTGGCCCTTCTGGGGTTCCACAGGGATGTGGATGTCCAGGGACCGGCCGAGACGGGCAGACCAGGCACCGCCTGCGATGACCGTGGCCTCGGCCCTCAGGCGGCTTCCGTCGGCCAGCTCCACTCCCAGCACCCGGTGGCCTTCCTGGAGGAGGCCCACCACTTCCCCGGAATGGAACGTGGCGCCTCGGGCCTGGACGGCCCAGCCCAAGGCCTGGGCCAGCTTCCGGCCGTCCACCCGATGGGCCACCGGCTGCAGCAGGGCTGCCAGAGGCCGGGCCAGGGGCGGGAAGAAGGTCTGGGCCTCCTGGGGGGAGATGGGCCGGATGGCCTGGTCCAGAGGAGGGGCGCGCTCGGCTTCCCGGGTCTGGAGAAGCTGCTGGGCCTCCTGGAACGGAACCATCTCCTCCTCGTCCATGGCCACCACCAGTTTGGGGCAGCGGCTGAAGCCCGTCTCCAGGCCGGCCCGATGGACTCCGTCCTCCTCCAGTCGGGCGACCAGCTCCTGGTAGTGGGCCACGGCCTCCCGGGCAAAACGGTACCAGAGATCGCCGTAGCGGGTGGTGCTCTCGGGGGCCACGATCCCCGCGCCCGCGTCCGTGGCCTGTCCGGGCATCCTCGCGTCCACCACCAGGGTACGGGCCCCATGTTGGACGGCCCGATAGGCCACGCTCAGCCCGACCAGACCGCCGCCTACCACGATCAGGTCGTACCCTGTGGAGCTCATCGCGGCACCTCCACAGACGAGACGATGCGCCGGATGGCGTGGTCCGGATCCAGGCCATCCACCTCCGCCTCGGGTCGTAGGAGGATGCGGTGGCGCAGGGTGGGGGCTGCCAGGGCCTTGACATCGTCGGGCACCACGTAGCTTCGTCCCTCCAGGGCTGCGCGGACCTTGGCCGTCTGGAGGAGCGCGATGGCGGCCCGGGGACTTCCGCCCAGGAGCAGGTCGGGGCTACGACGGCTGGCCCGGACCAAGGCCACGATGTAGCCCAGGACCCCGGCTTCCACGGTCACCTGTTGGATGGCCTGTCGGATCGGGGCCAGGGTGTCCCGGTCCAACACCGGCTGGAGGCCGGCCTTGTCCAGATCGTGGGCGTCGAAGCCCTGGTGGTAGCGATGGAGGAGCTCCTGTTCCGTCTCCTCGTCGGGGTAGTCCACCCGGATCTTGAACAGAAAGCGATCCAACTGGGCCTCGGGCAGGGGATAGGTCCCCTCGTACTCCACCGGGTTCTGGGTGGCCAGGACCATGAAGGGATCCTCCAGGGGGTGGGAGGTGCCGTCGATGGTCACCTGGCGTTCCTCCATGGCCTCCAGGAGCGCGGATTGGGTCTTGGCCGGAGCCCGGTTGATCTCGTCGGCCAGGAGGATGTGGGTGAAGATAGGGCCTCGCCGCAGGTGGAAGCGACCGGTGTCCAGGTCGAAGACCTGGGTGCCCACCACGTCGCTGGGCATCAGGTCCGCGGTGAACTGGATCCGGGTGAAATGGGCCTGGACCAGCCGGGCCAGGGTCTTGGCCATCAGGGTCTTGGCGGTTCCGGGAACCCCTTCCAGCAACACGTGTCCGCCGGCCAGGAAGGCGATGAGGATCTGGGTGAAGGCTGTCTCCTGGCCGATGACGGCCTTGCGGGCCTGGGTCTGCAGCCGATGGTACAGGGTGTTCAGTTCGCTGAGCTCCATGGGGAGATGTCCCTGGCGGTTCCGATGGGTTTCGAGGTGAGCAGTCGGTCGATCTCGTCGGCCAGAACGAGAAGGCGTGCGTCCCCGGGGCGACGATCGAGTTCGGCCAACATCCGCTGGATCTGGGCCCATTCCTGGGGAGACCGGTGGGGATCCAGGTCCTGCAGTCGGGCCAGGAACTCCTGGTCCGGGAGGTCGCTGGAGAGTCCCCAGGGCCTTCCCAGCCCTCGTTTGAGCCGGCGGCGCAGGTGTTCGGCCACCGTCTCCACGGCCCGGGAGCGCCGGTAGAGGTGGGCCATGGCCATCACGTATTCTCCGGCCTCCCGGCGGGTCGCCTCCTGGGGGGCCGGCAGCGGCGGCCCCAGCCGTCGTCCCTGGAGGGCCAGGGCCAGAGCCAGGAGCCCGGCCCAGAGGAGGAGAGCCCAGCCCACCGGTGTTCGATAGAGCCACTCTTGGATCGATGGTGCGGTCTCCGGGGCCTGGGCCGTGGGGCCGTCCAGGTGAAAGGTGTCGAAGGCCACGGTGTTGCCGGGCGGGGTGCGGGCCAGGATGGCCAGCAGCAGCTCTGCCTGTCCCGGTTGGCTGAAGGCCTGGTTGGTGAACTCGTATCCCGAGGCCAGGAGCCATACCCGTCCCTCGGGCCACGGCACCAGGCTCACCACGGGGGAGGAGATCCCATCGCCCGGTTCCACCACCACGGGCAGGGCGGCACGGTGGTGGGCCCGGGGCACCTGGGCGCCCTCGGCCACGAGCTCTGGGGGGCCTGCGGGCAGCAGGGGAAGGACCAGCCGTTCCCGCCTGCTCAGGCGCTCCGTTCGCAGAACGGAACGGTAGCGGAACGTGTAGCGCAGCTCCGGATCGTCCGCTGCGACGAGGACCAGGGTGCCCCCCTGTCGCACCCAGCGTTCCAGGGCCTGGGCCTCGGCCACGGTGAAGGCCTGGCTGGGGGGGTAGACGAAGAGCACGTCCGCCTCCTCGGGGATCCGGAACTCGGGCCCGGCCGTGGTGGTCACGGAGTAGCCCATCTCCTGGAGCCACTGCTGGAGCAGGAGCAGCCCTCGGGCACCCCGATGGTCCAGCCGGTAGGGGCGTTGGGCCCTCTGGACGGCCCAGTACTGGATGAGGGCCAGGGCGGCCACCAGGAGCAGGATGGAGCCGATCCGGAGGAACCGCGGACCTCGGGGCCCGCTGGAGAGGCTAGCCGGCCAGGCCATGGGGCCTCTCCTGGGGCGGCACGGTCTGGATGAGGTGTTGGACCGCGGCCTGGTATCTCTGGAAAGTCTCCTCGTTGGGCTCCTGAACCCCGTACCAGACCCGGTCGAAGACCGCGATCACCGGCTCCAGGTCCTGGCGCCAGGGTGTGTTCGGAGGAACCTGTTCCAGGATCTCCCGGTTGGTCAGGCTCGGCTCGAGAGAGAGCTGGTGCGACTCGGCCAGGTGGAGCAGGGCGGCCAGGTAGAGCATCCGCACGGCCTCCCGGTAGTTGCCGGCCCGGGCCTGGTTCCAGGCCTCTTCCTGGGCCTGGCCCGGGTGGGTCGGCCGCCCCTGTTCCCGGGCCTGGCCTCCACGGGGGGGCTCGAACACCCAGAGGGCCAGCAGGTCCCGCAGCCAGAGGCCCAGCAGCCCTCCCAGCAGGAGGACGGCCGCCAGGCTCAGGGCCCAGACCACCCATGTCTCCGGTGTCTGCAGGGAGAGCTCTCCGGAGGGTTGGAGCATCTCCAGCAGGTCCCGGATCCGGTCCAGGAGCCGCTGCCCCAGGGAGCGGCGGCCCAGGCCCAGGCGTTGCCGGAGCTCCTCCAGGCTGGCCAGGGCAGCCCTGGGGTCTGCGGCCAGCGCGGCATCGAGCTCCTGTCGCAGCAGGGAGAGCCGGGCCCTGGCCTCCTCCAGGGTGACCGTCGTGTCCAGCAGGGGGATCACCCGGATCTCCTCGCCGGAGCGCAGGCGGACCCGGGTGATGGAGGCCAGCTCGGTGCGGGCTCCGTCCAGGGATCTGCGGTCCTGGATCTGTTGCCATGCCCGCTCCACGGCCTCTCGATAGCGCTCCAGGGAGACCGGGAGATGCTCCTGGGCCGTTGTGGGCCGGGGGATTCCCAGCAGGGCCATCAGGGCGAGGACGAGGATCCAGGGGCGCATGGCTGTTCGGTGCGGGCAGGTTGTGCGGTACGATAGGGCCTGGCGCCGGTCGGTTGGATCGGGGCCTACATCCGGAAGACCCCGTATCGGGTCTCGGGCACCGGCCCGTTCAGGCAGGCGGAGAGGGCCAGCCCCAGGACGTCCCGGGTCTGGGTCGGATCCAGGATGCCGTCGTCCCAGAGGCGGGCGGTGGAGTAGTAGGGGCTGCCCTCCCGCTCGTACTTCTCCAGGATGGGGCGTTTGAAGGCCTCCTGTTCCTCGGGCGTCATGGGGGGCAGGCCCTGGCGGGCCCGTTGTTCCTGTTTCACCGTGAGCAGCACGTTGGCCGCCTGTTCTCCGCCCATGACACTGATGCGGGCGTTGGGCCACATCCAGAGGAAACGGGGCTCGTAGGCCCGGCCGCACATGCCGTAGTTTCCCGCGCCGAAGGAGCCGCCGATGATGACCGTCAGCTTGGGGACTTGGGCGTTGGCCACGGCGTGGACCATCTTGGCCCCGTCCTTGGCGATGCCCCCGGCCTCGTACTCCCTGCCCACCATGAAGCCGGTGATGTTCTGCAGGAAGAGGAGGGGGATGCGCCGGGCGGTGCAGAGCTCGATGAAGTGGGTTCCTTTCAGCGCGGACTCGCTGAAGAGGATGCCGTTGTTGGCCACGATCCCCACCGGGTAGCCGTGGATGCGGGCAAAGCCACATACCAGGGTGGTGCCGTAGCGGGCCTTGAACTCCCGGAAGCGGCTGCCGTCCACCAGCCGGGCGATGACCTCCCGGACGTCGTAGACCTGTTTGAAGGTGGGCGGGAGGATGCCGTAGAGCTCCTGGGGATCGTAGAGGGGATCCTCTGGCGGTGCCAGGTCCAGGTCCACCTCCTTGCGGGTGTTCAGGGTCTCCACGATGTCCCGCAGGATCTGGAGGGCGTGCTCGTCGTCCTCTGCGAGGTGGTCGGCCACGCCGGAGATCCGGGTGTGGACGTCCGCGCCGCCCAGCTCCTCCGGGGTGACCTCCTCGCCCGTGGCCGCCTTGACCAGGGGCGGCCCGCCCAGGAAGATGGTGCCCGTCCCCTGGACGATGACCGCCTCGTCGCTCATGGCCGGCACGTACGCGCCCCCCGCGGTACAGGAGCCCATGACCGCGGCGATCTGGGGGATGCCGGCCGCGCTCATCACCGCCTGGTTGTAGAAGATGCGGCCGAAGTCGTCCACGTCGGGGAAGACCTCGTCCTGCATGGGCAGGAAGGCCCCGCCCGAGTCCACCAGGTAGATGCAGGGCAGCCGGTTCTGGAGGGCGATCTGCTGGGCCCGCAGGTGCTTTTTCACGGTCATGGGGAAGTAGGTGCCCCCCTTGACCGTGGCGTCGTTGGCCACGATGACGCACTCCCGGCCGTGGACGACGCCGATGCCGGTGACGATCCCTGCGGCAGGGGCCTGGTTGTCGTACATCTCCCAGGCGGCCAGGGGCGAGAGCTCCAGGAACGGGCTCCCTGGATCCACCAGCCGTTGGATCCGGTCTCGGACCCACAGCTTGCCCCGTTCCCGGTGGCGGCGGCGGGCCTGTTCGCCACCGCCCTGGCGGACCTGTTCCAGCCGGCGATGCAGTTCCGCGGCCAGGGCCCGGTTGTGCTCGGCGTGGGCTCGGAACTCCGGGCTGTGGGGATCGATCTGGGTGATCAGGGTGTCCATGGGATGGCGTCGGTGGCTGGTGGCGGGCCGAAGGGGAAGGGCGTCGGGCTCAGGGTGCTGGCTCGGTGGAATGGGATGCCGCGGCCTGGAGGACCGCGTCCAGGATCTTGCGGTAGCCGGTACAGCGACACAGGTTGCCGGTCAGGGCCTCCTGGGCTTCGGTGTAGGTGGGATGGGGGCGTTCCTCCAGCAGTTTGGCCACGGACATGATGAAACCCGGGGTGCAGTAGCCACACTGGACCCCACCGCTCTCCACGAAGGCCCGTTGCACCGGATGCAGGTGCGCCGGATCCCCCAGCCCTTCTACGGTGATCACCTGGCTGCCGGCCGCCCGTTCCGCGGGGACCAGGCAGGCCAGGACAGCCATGCCATCCAGGTGGACCACGCAGGCGCCGCACTCCCCCTCGGCGCAGCCCTCCTTCACCCCCACGAACCCCCTTCGGCGCAGGCTCTCCAGCAGGGTGAGGCCTCCGGGAAGGTGGACCTCCTGGCCGTTCACCACGGCCGCTACGGGCGATGTCTGCGGGCCGACAGCTCCAGGCTCTCCGACGGGCCAACGGCCTTCTGCCTTTCCCCACAGGGTGACGGGTTGTTTCGGATAGCCATCCCGTTCCCGGCCCTGGCGGAGCTGGTCCAGGGCCCGGGCGGTGAGGACCTCCACCATGGCGCGGCGGTACTCGGCCGAGCCTCGGATGTCGTCGATGGGCCGGGCCGCGCGGGCGGCCAGCCGGGCGGCCTCGGCGATGCGGCGCTCGTCCAGGGGGTGGCCTGTCAGCCAGGCCTCGGCCTCGGGAGCCCGGATCACGGTGGGGGCCACGGAGCCCAGGGCGATGCGGGCCCCGCGGATCGGGCCGTGCCGGTCTGTGTCCGCGAAGGTGAGGACCACGGCCACGTTGACCACGCTGATGGCCTGGGCCCGCCGGAGGCCCAGTTTGATGAAGGTGCCTGCCTGGTGGGCTGCCAGCGCCGGGAACGCGATCTCGGTCACCACCTCGTCCGGGGCCAGGTCCACCTGGCGGAAGCCGGTGACGAAGTCGGCCAGGGGCAATCGGCGTTCGCCCTGGCGCTGGCTCCGCACGGTGATGGTCGCGTCCAGGGCCAGGAGTGCGGGGAGGGTGTCGTTGGCCGGGCTGGCGGTGACCACGTTGCCCACCACGGTGGCCCGGTTGCGGAGGGGGGGCGAGCCCACCTCCCAGGAGGCCCGGGCCAGGGGAAAGCCCTGGGCCACCGTCGCGGCATGGACCGCGACCTGGTTGTGGGTGACCAGGGCCCCCAGACGTACTGTGTCCCCGTCCCGGCGGATCTGGGCCAGGCCGGGGACCCGGGTCAGGTCGATGAGGCCCGGAGGGCGGCCCTCTGGGGTGCGGCGGGTGCCCCGCTCCAGCTCCAGGAGCAGGTCGGTCCCACCGGCTACGATCCGGGCCTGTTCGCGGTAGTGGGCCTTCAGGGCCAGGACCTCATCCAGGGTGGTGGGTGCGTGGTAGAAAGGGTACATGGCCATAACGGATCGGTCATGTGGTGGGCGGGGGGAGAGGCCGCAATCCGAGCGGCAGGGCCTGTTTCCCCCCGATCGCGCGGCGTTGGGTGGCGAGATAGAGTGTAGCACAGGGTGGAAGAGGGGCCAAAGACGCCGGCTCCTCATGGGGCCAGGGCCTGATCGCCACAGGCTCGACGGTAGCCACAGGCCCGACAGCGGGCCGGATCCCGGTGGCTGCGGTGGACTTCGGGGGCCCTGCGGGCGGCTCGGAGGGCGGCCGCGGTGTCCAGGACCTGCTGTCGGAGGACATCGGTGAAGGGGATGTGGAGGGTTCGGTCGCGGTAGTGGAGGATGCCGTAGGGGGGACGGACTCGGTGGACGTCCTCCACCAACAGGCAGTAGGCCGCGAGCTGGAGGATGTGGCCCGGGTAGGGCTCGGGTGGGGCCAGGCCGCTCTTCACCTCCACCGGGATGTGGTACTCCCGGCCGCCTTCCCGGACCCGCACCAGGTAGTCGGGTCGGCCGATCAGGCCATGGCGTCGGCTGATCAGAGGCGCGGAGACCGGCCTCCAGGGTCCTGTGTCCGCGGCCACGACCTGGCCGCGGGGGAGCCCCGCGGCCTCCTGGAGGGCCCGTCCCCGGTACCACAGCAGGCCCCCCCACACGGCCAACAGGAGGGCCACCAGGACCATCGGTTCGCTCCACACGGGCATCTTCTTCCTTTCGGTGGGTCAGATCCTGGGATCCACGCACGGATAGAGCGCGTCACCAGGGTGGGGGCCCCTGGGCATTGCCCTCGGTTGCTCGGGGTTTTCCACACCCTTCTTCGGCCGGG
>JALSIX010000022.1 GCA_026989655.1 Caldilineaceae bacterium | reverse complement strand
CTGCTGGCAGAGGGATTCACGCCCGTGCTCTACTGGGGCAACCCCGCGGCCGGCGCCCTGTACCGCAAGCTGGGGTTTCGCCCCATCGGCACCTGGCGCTCGGTCCAGCTGACACCGGTCAGCCCGGAGAGACCACGCCCCGAACCACCAGCCGCTCCCGGAGAGCCGCCCGGGCCCGACTGAGCCGGGACTTGACCGTGCCCACCGGGATCCCCAGGGCCTCGGCCGTCTCCTGGTAGTCGTAGCCGTGCACGTCCACCAGGATGACCACCGCCTGGTGCGCCGGAGACAGGGCCTGGATGGCCTCCAGGATCTGGCGGTGTTGCTCCGCCCGGAGCACCGCCTGCTCCGGGCTCTGGTCGGCACGGGGGTTGCCGAACTCCCGGTTCATCTCCTCTTCCAGCGCGTCCAGGCTCACGGCCGGCCGCCGCCGGCGGCGGCGCAGGTAGTCGTAGCAGGTGTTGGTGACAATGCGCATGAGCCAGGCCCGAAAGTTGCCCTCGGTGAAGCGGGGCAGGGCCTGGTACATCTTGAGCAGGGCGTCCTGCACCGCATCCGCGACGGCCTCCTCGGTCCGGAGAATGGAGTAGGCCACCCGCTCCGCCAGGGCCCGATGGGCCTCCACCAGGAGGGCGAAGGCCTGTTCGTCCCCGGCCTGGGCGGCGTGGATGGCCGCCACCAGGCCCGGGCTGTCCCTGCCAGGGGACGCCACCGCGATGTCCGTCCAGGTGAGGGTGCCGGTTGCCAATGCGGTCATGGGGAACCTCCTGGGGTATCCTCTGAAACGGATCCGTGCACCAGCAGGGAGATGTCCACGACCACCTTAGCACAGGAGCTGAGATCCTGCTGGCGTTTTGGCCCACGGCCCAGAAACCCATGGGCTACGGGCGATCTACGGATCTCCTACGCATTTTCGAACCACAGAAAGGCCAACCACCGGCCCCATGGCCCCGTCCCGGGGGCAACCGAGAGGGCCTGCTGTAGTAGAAGAGGCGGAAAACCCCGACTTGGAGACATGGGAACGGGACAGACCGATGGAGAGCATTCGGGTCAAGATCTGCGGCATCACCCGGATCCAGGACGCCCGGGCCGCGGTGGAGGCCGGCGCGGACTATCTGGGCTTCATCTTCTATCCGAAATCCCCCCGTTATGTCACCCCGGCCCGGGCCCGAGCCATTGTGGAGGCCCTGCGGGCACACCAGGAGGAGGAGCCCGGCCCGGCGGAAAACGCGAAATCAAGGATGCCGGAGCTGATAGGGGTGTTCGTCAACGCGCCTCTGGATCAGATATTGGCGACCCTGGAAACGGCCCAACTTGACTACGCGCAACTCCACGGCGAGGAGCCCCCAGAGACCCTGGCCGAACTGGCCGGCCGAGGATACAAGGCCATCCGCCCCACCTCGCTCCAGGAAGCCCTGGACCTGGTCCGCCGATACGCCCCCCTGGGCAGCCCCACCGGCCCCCAACTCCTCCTGGATGCCCACGTGCCCCACGCCTACGGGGGCACAGGCCATCCCGCAGACTGGGAGATCGCCGCCGCGGTGGCCGCACACGGCCCTCGCCTCCTGTTGGCCGGCGGCCTGACCCCGGCCAACGTGGCGCAAGCCATCCGCACCGTGCGGCCCTGGGGCGTGGATGTGAGTTCCGGGGTGGAACGCGCGCCCGGGCAGAAGGACCCCACGGCGCTCCGGGCCTTCATGGCCCGGGCCCGGAGCGCCAGAGGCTGATCCCTCGTTCAGGAGACACCCGGTTCCCAATGCCTCCAGAGGTCAGGAGCGCCTGGGAGAAGGGGAGGCCGTCGCCAGTCGGATCACCATCCAGGCGGCGGCCACCAGGAAGAGGAGAAAGAAGCCAGCGAAGGCGAGCTGGATCGAGAGGGCGTTGGACGCACGGACAGGGTTCGCGGGGTGCAGGACCAGGGGCGTGGCCCGCAGGGAGAAAAGCAGGGCGCCCGCGACCATCAGGTACAGCCCTCCCAACACCCGGGAGGAGAAGAAAGGCAGCTCGGCCAGGATCTGGACCACCAGGGCCGCCAGGAGGACCGCGAAGTGGGTCAGGTACCGGGGCTCGGCCAGGAAGACCCCGCCCCAGTTCACCTGAGAGGCCCACATGCTGACCAGCAGGCCTGCCAGGAAGAAGCCGCACGCGACCCAGCCCGTGGCCCGGGCCCAAGGGCGCCAACAGGCCTGGCCCGTGGCCAGCAGCCAGCCCCCCACCAGCCCCGCACTGACCAGGCCGATCATCCCCGTCCAGATGAGGCCCACATGGACGTAGACCGGACGGATCCCCGTCCCCAGGGTCCGCTCGGCCGGCGAGAACCGCCACAGGAGCAGGAAAGACAGCCCCAGGAGCCCCCACAGGGCCAGGTCCCAGAGCCGCCACCGTGCTGGATGGCTGCCGGTCTGCATGGATCGCCTCCGGAAGAGGCCTCTCCCGCCCCCGGGTGCAGGGACGGGAGAGGGGAGCCCTCGGCTCAACAGGCCATGGCGACCGGCTGACGCTGGTCCACGGGCACGTAGTCCCGACGTTCCGGCCCCAGGTAGATCTGGCGAGGCCGGGCGATGCGCTGTTCCGGATCCGTGATCTGCTCCACCCACTGGGCCAGCCACCCGGCTGCCCGGCCCAGGGCGAAGAGCACCGGGAAGTAGTCCATGGGGAAGCCCATGGCCTGGTAGATGATGCCGCTGTAGAAGTCCACGTTGGGATAGAGCTTCCGCTCCAGGAAATAGTCGTCGTGGAGCGCGATCTGCTCCAGCTCCAGGGCCACGTCCAACAGGGGGTTCATGCCCGTGACCTCGAAGACCTCGTAGGCCAACCGCTTGATGATCTTGGCCCGGGGATCGTAGTTCTTGTAGACCCGATGGCCGAAGCCCATCAGGCGGACCTCCTTGCGCTTCACCCGTTCGATGTAGGCCGGGATATGGGCCACATCCCCGATCTCCATGAGCATCCGCAGCACCGCCTCGTTGGCCCCCCCGTGGAGCGGACCGAAGAGGGCGGCCTGGGCGCCGGCCATGGCCACGTAGGGGTCCGCGCGGCTGGAGCTGATGGCCCGCATGGTGGAGGTGGAACAGTTCTGTTCGTGGTCCGCGTGGAGGATGAAGAGCACATCCAGGGCCCGGGCCAGGACCGGGTTCACCTCGTACTTGCTCTGCCCCATGTAGTCCAGCATGTAGAGGAAGTTCTCGGTGTATCCCAGCTCCGAGTTGGGATAGACATAGGGGCGACCGATGCGGTGTCGGTAGGCGAAGGCCGCGACCGTGGGCAGCTTGCCCAACAGCCTCCAGATCTGCTTCAGGCGCACATCGGGGTCGTCGATGTTCCGGGATTCGGGGTAGAAGGTGGACATGGCCGCGGTCGCGCTGATCAGGATGCCCATGGGGTGCGCGTCGTAGCGGAAGGTCTTGAGCATCTCGGTCAGGTTCTCGTGGAGGTAGGTGTGGCGCAACACTCGGTACACCCAGTAGTCCAGTTGGTCCTGGGTGGGCAGCTCGCCGAAGATGAGCAGGTAGGCCACCTCCAGGAAGGTGCTCTGTTCCGCGAGCTGCTCGATGGGATAGCCCCGGTAGCGGAGGATGCCCTTCTCCCCGTCGATGAAGGTGATGCGGCTCTTGCACGACGCGGTATTGGCGTAGCCCGGGTCGTAGGACATCATGCCGAAGTCCTCGGGCTCCACCCGGATCTGGCGCAGGTCCATGGCCCGGATGGTGTCGTGCTCGATGGGGAGCTCGTACTCCTTCCCCGTGCGGTTGTCGATAGCGGTCAACGTCTCCTTGCTCATCACCGTACGCTCCTTTGGGTAGCGACAAGACGTAGAGGGGTCTACACCGTTCCACCCTGGACGGGATGGGGCAGGGGGTGCCCTGCCACACCGGCCAGGAGGTTCTCCGCGGCCATGAGGGCCATCCGGGTCCGGGTTGCCACGGTCGCGCTGCCGATGTGGGGCAGGACCACGCAGTTGGGCAGCCCCAGCAGGGGGTGGTCCGACGGCAAGGGCTCCGGGTCGGTGACGTCCAGGCCGGCCCCCGCGATCTGGCCCGCCACCAGGGCCTGGTAGAGGGCCTGGTGGTCCACCACACCGCCCCGGGCCGTGTTGATGAAGATGGCTGTCTCCTTCATGCGGCGGAAGGCCGCGGCGTCGAACAGGCGGGCGGTCTCCGGGGTCAACGGGCAGTGGACCGAGACGAAATCGCTCTGTTCCAGGAGGGCCTCGAAGGTGGCGTAGGTGGCGCCCAGGGGATCTGCGACCGAGGGCTTGGGCCGAGGGCCGGTGTAGAGGAGCCGACACTGGAAGCCCTGGAGGAGGCGGGCGAAGGCCGAGCCGATGCGGCCCAGGCCCACGATGCCCACCGTGGCCCCGTGGAGGTCCCAGCCGGTGAGCCACATGGGCTTCCAGGTGGTCCATTCCCCGGCCTTCACCGCGTGGATGGCCTCGGGAAGGCGACGGGCCGTGGCCAGCAACAGGGCCAGGGCCAGCTCGGCCGTGGTCTCGGTGAGCACTCCCGGCGTGTGGCCCACCTGCACCCCGCGGCGGACACAGGCCTCCACATCGATGTGGTCGTAGCCCACAGACATGGTGGAAACCACCTTCAGGCTGGGGCCGGCCGCGTCCAACACCTCTGGATCGATCCGTTCCGTGAGCAGGCAGTAGATCCCGTCCACCCCTTGGACCCACTCCAGGAAGATGTCCCGGGGAATGGGCTCCTGGCTGTCCCAGTATCGGGTCTCACAGCAGGCCCAGATCTTCCGAAACGCGGGGGCGGGGATGTCCCGGGTAACGACGACTCGAGGGCGGTCCATGGAGCTCTCTGCACGGGCTCGGTGATGGCTCGATGGTTCAGGAGACCTTCCCCGGGGCCCTGGCCCCCCCTTCCGGGCACCGGGCCTCGGCCTGTCCAGGGCCTGAGGAGGGCACCGCGTAGGGCAGCAGGGTGCCCAACAGGGTGGAGGGGACCCTGCCCCGGATGCGGGTGCCCTCCTCCGTGAACTCCTCCGCGTCCACCTGGCCGTGTTCGTGGAAGAGGGCTGCCAGATCGCCCCGATGGTAGGGGATCAGGACCTCCAGGGAGGCCATCTGGGCAGCCAGGACCTCCTCCACCTTGGCCAGGAGATCGTCCAGGCCCTGGCCTGTCCGGGCGCTGACCAGCACCGGATGGGGATAGTCCTGCAAGGCCTGGACCAGTCGACGCTGGACCGCCTCGTCCTGGGGATCCAGCCGGTCCACCTTGTTCAGGCCGGTGACCACGGGCTTGTGGCCCACTCCCAGCTCCTCCAACACCTCCTCCACCGCGGCCACCTGTTCGTCCGCGTTGGGATGGGAGATGTCCACCACATGGACCAGGAGATCCGCCTCCGCGATCTCCTCCAGGGTGGCCCGGAACGCGGCCACCAGGGTGGTGGGCAGCTTCTGGATGAAGCCCACCGTGTCGGTGAAGAGGGCCACCTGGCCGTGGGGCAGGGCCACCCGGCGGGTGGTGGGATCCAGGGTGGCGAAGAGCTGGTCCTCCACCAGGACATCGGCTCGGCTCAGCGCGTTGAGCAGGGTGCTCTTCCCCGCGTTGGTGTAGCCCACAATGGCCACCACAGGGGTGGGAGCGGTCCGACGTCGCTGGCGGTACTGCTCCCGATGTTTCCGGATCTCGGCCAGCTCCCGGCGCAGGTGTGCAATGCGGCGCCGGATCTCCCGGCGATCCACCTCCAACTGGGTCTCTCCGGGGCCCCGGACGCCCACGCCACCTGTGGCGCCCCCGGCCCGGCCCCCTGCCTGGCGGGCCAGGTGGGTCCAGGCCCGGGTCAGCCGAGGCAGCCGGTACTCGTACTGGGCCAGCTCCACCTGGACTGCCCCCTCCCGGGTGTGGGCGTGGCGGGCGAAGATGTCCAGGATCAACGCGGTGCGGTCCAACACCTTGATCCCGTCTCCCAGGGCCTTCTCCAGCTCCCGCTGCTGCCGGGGCGAGAGCTCCTCGTCGAAGACCACCACATTGGCCCCCAGCTCCGCGACCGCGGCCTTCAGCTCCTCCAGCTTGCCTGGCCCGATGAAGGTGGCCGGGTTGGGGTGGCGCAGCCGCTGGGTCAGCCGCCCCCGTACCTCCAGGCCCGCGGTGTGGGCCAGTTGTTCCAGCTCGTTCAGCGAGTCCTCCAGGCTGAGAAGGCCGGGCCGCCCGGTGATCTCCAGGCCCACCAGGACCGCGATCTCCCGGGGCTGATCCGTGGGGATCAGCCCCCGGTCGTCCCGCACTACCTGGGATCCATCGACCACGATGGACTCGCCGAACGCATCGGGACGGGTCAGGGCCCCCGGTCGTCGCACATGGCGGTCTTCGGCCATTGGCTTCGTCGCAACCTCCCTTCGTTCCAGAGCAGAGCTGTGGAATCCGTTCCCACAGACGTGGGCGAGCGTCGGATGCCCTCCAGGGCCCCGGCCTCGCGCTCCCTGCTCTCCATTGTACCAGAAATCCCTGCCGGATGCAGCCGTCTCCGTGCAGCCAGGTACCGAGTGCGTCCAGGCAGCCCCCATGGGCCCCGGCCGGGCATTTGGGGCCACCCAGCACGGGCTTATCCGAGGGCCCCGGGCCAGGCAGGCAGATGGCCGGAGACCTGCTCAGAACAGGTGGGCGTCCAGAAGCTGGGGACCCGGCCCCGGACCGCTGGCGATGACCTGCTCCACCCCGGGCACAGAGGCCAGCCGCTCCCGCAGGGCCGAGACCTGATCGGCCGGGCAGAGCAGATGGACGTTGGGGCCGGCATCGATGGTGAAATAGACGGGGATGCCCTGGGCCCGCCAGGCTCGCGCGGCATGGAGCACCGCGACCGTGCCCGGCTGCCAGTAGAGCAGGCTGGGGGTGCTGGTCATCATCACGCTGTGCATGGCCAGGGCATCCAGCTCGGCCACGGTGCCCAGGCTGTGGATGTCCCGCTGTGCGATGGCCTCCCGGACCTGGGCCAGCCAGCCGTCCACCTGGCGCAGCCGCCCTTCCAACAGGGGGCTGGTGTGGGCCAGCCGATGGCCCTGGGCGCTGGAGACGGGCTTCTCCTGCCGGTCCACCACCGCCACCAGGTCCCACAGCTCCCAGTGGTCCGGGGGAAAGAGGGGCGCGGCCACGCTGTCCGCGTCCGAGCTGCCCTGGCGCCACTCCACGAAGCCGCCGAACAGGCTGCGACATGCACTGCCGCTGCCCCGGCGGGCCAGGGCCGAGAGCTGGGTCGGGGAGAGGTCCAGGTCCAGGGCTCGGCAGGCGGCCACGGTGAGGGCCGCGAAGCCGCTGGCCGAGCTGGCGATGCCCGCGCCGGTGGGGAAGTTGTTCACGCTCACCACCCGGGCCCGGTGGTCCACCCCGGCCAGGGCCCGGATCCGATCCAGGTGGGCCACCAGCCGCTCCGCCTGGGCTGGAGCCAGGGGGAGGCCGTTGAGGACGATCGTGTCCACAGGCCTTTCGCCCCGAGGAGCCCACTCCACCGTGGTGGTGGTGTGGACGTGGGCCAGGGTCATGCTGATGGAGCCGTTCAGGGGAAGGTTCAGGGCCGGATCCGCCGCGCCCCAGTACTTGATGAACGCGATGTTGCTCCCGGCCCGGGCCGTGGCCTTCCTCATCGGGCCGAGCGGACCTCCCGCTCCGCGAGCTGTTCGAAGCGGCGGATCAGGTCGTCGATCAGCTCCTCGTGGGCTTGGAAGTGGACGGCCACCCCGTCCGGCCGGGATGTCATCTCCGCCTCCCAGCCGATGGCCTCCACCCGGTGATGCTTCTCCGTCACCGCGCCGCCCAACTGCTTCAGCAGCTTCTCCGCCGTGGCCAGGGTGAGCCCTGGGAAGGTCAACGTCTCCTCCTCGTACCGGGCCTTGGACTGGTAGCGGGGGTCCTGGGCATCGTCGCCCAGGGACGGGGCGCTGATGGGCATGGGCGATTCCCTCCTCTCGGTTGCAGGCCGTGGAAGCGGCCGGGCCAGGGCGCACAGAAGGCCCGCCCCTACAGTCTAGCACAGGGTGGGAAGGATCCGGGAATCGGTCGGGGGGCGGGGAAGGGGCCCAGGTGGAGGAGGCGGCCCGGCCCCTTCCCCGAGAGACGGCGGCCCGGCCGGGTTCAGAGCTGGACCCGGCGCAGGCGCAGCGCGTTGGTCACCACGCTGATGCTGGAGAAGGCCATCGCGCCCGCGGCCAGAATGGGGTGGAGCTGGCGCAGGATGGCGGGCACCCAGTCGAAGGGGGCCAACACGCCGGCCGCGATGGGGATCAGGGCCACGTTGTAGCCGAAGGCCCAGACCAGGTTCTGCTTGATGTTGCGCATGGTGGCCCGAGAGAGGCGGATGGCCTGGGGCACGGTCCGCAGATCGCCCCGCATGAGCACCACGTCCGCGGTCTCCATGGCCACGTCCGTGCCTGTGCCGATGGCGAAGCCCACATCCGCCTGGGCCAGGGCGGGCGCGTCGTTGATGCCGTCGCCCACCATGCCCACCACGTAGCCCTCCTCCTGGAGCTGTTTGACGATCGCGGCCTTGTCGCCGGGCAACACCTCTGCGAAGACCCGATCGATGCCCACCTCCGCGGCGATGGCCTCTGCGGTGGCCTGGTTGTCGCCGGTGACCATGGCCACCAAGAGCCCCAGGCGATGCATCTCCTCGATGGCCTCCCGGGACCCCTCCTTGATGGTGTCCGCGACGCCGATGACCGCGGTGGCCTGGCCGTCCACGGCCAGCCACATGGCCGTCCGGGCCTTGCGCTGGAGGGCCTCGGCCTGGGGCTCCAGGCCGTTCAGGTCCACCTGCCGGGTGGTCATGAGCCGGAAATTCCCCACCAGGACCTGGCGGCCGTCCACCTGGGCCACGATGCCGTGACCGGGGATGGCCTGGAAGCCCGCGGGGTCGGCCAGGGCCAGCCCCTTCTCCTGGGCGGCCTGGACAATGGCCTCGCCCAAGGGGTGCTCGGAGCCCCGCTCCGCGGACGCGGCCAGCCGCAGCGCCTCCTCCAGGGAGCCCGGCCAGCTCTCGCTGACCACCAGGTCGGTCACCGCGGGCTGGCCCACGGTGATGGTGCCGGTCTTGTCCAGGATGACCGCGTTGACCTTGTGGGCCGTCTCCAGGGCCTCGCTGTTGCGGAAGAGGATGCCGTACTCCGCGCCCTTGCCGATGGCCACCATGATGGAGGTGGGGGTGGCCAATCCCATGGCACAGGGACAGGCGATGACCAACACCGCGGTCAGGCGCAGCAACGCAGGGACAAAGCCCGCGCCGGAAGCCCACCAGACCACAAAGGAGAGGATCGCGAAGACCACCACCGCGGGGACGAAGTAGGCCGATACCCGGTCCACCATCTTCTGGATGGGGGCCTTGCTTCCCTGGGCCTCCTCCACCAGCCGGATGATCTGGGCCAACGCGGTCTCCTTGCCCACCGCGGTGGCCTCGAACTTCAACATCCCCTGCTTGTTGATGGTGCCACCGATGACCTTCTCGCCGGGCTCCTTCTCCACAGGCATGCTCTCGCCGGTGAGCATGCTCTCGTCCACCGCAGAGCGCCCCTCGATGACCACCCCATCCACCGGGATCCGCTCGCCGGGGCGGACCACCACCAGGTCGCCCACCTGGACCTCGGCCACCGGCACGTCCACCTCCTGACCGCCCCGGATCACCCGGGCCGTCTTGGGACGCAGTCCCATGAGCTTCTTGATGGCCGCGCTGGTCCGGCCCTTGGCCCGAACCTCCAGCAGCTTGCCCAGGACGATCAGGGTGATGATCACCGCGGCCGTCTCGAAGTAGGTGAAGGTGCCCAGGGCCGTGGTGCCGAAGATGCTGGTGGCCACCAACACCGCGGTGCTGTAGAAGTAGGCCACCGAGGAGCCCAGGGCCACCAACACGTCCATGTTGGGGCTGCCGTTGCGCAGGGCCTTGTACGCGCCCACGTAGTAGTCCCAGCCCACGTAGAACTGGACCGGCGTGGCCAGGAAGAAGAAGAGCCAGGTCACCCAATACGCGTGGGCCCACTCCCCCAGCAGGCCCAGGTCCCGCCCCATGCTGAGCAGGAAAAGGGGGGTGGAGAAGATCAGGCCCACGATGAAACGGTGCCACTGGTGGCGGATCTCCGCCTCTCGGGCCGCGGCCTCCGCGTCCTCCGGCTCTTCGCCCTCCCCGGCCTCCACCACGCCGTAACCCGCCTTGCGCACGGCCCGGGCCAGGTCGTCCCGGGTGACCATGCCCACCACGTAGGTGACCGTGGCCTTCTCGCTGGCGAAGTTGACCGTGGCATCCACCACCCCCTCCACCCGCTTCAGGGCCCGCTCCACCGTGGCCGCGCAGTTCGCACAGGTCATGCCGGTGATGGCCAGCTCTGCGGTGGTGGTGGGCACCCGGTAGCCGGCCCGCTCCACCCGCTGGACCACCTCCTGGAGCACCTCCGGGGGCTTGGCCACCTCAGGATCGTAGGTCACGGTCAGCTTCTCGCTGGCGAAGTTGGCCGTGGCCTGCTGGACGCCCGGGGCCTTCTTGCTCTGGCGCTCCACCGTGGCCACACAGTTGGCACAGGTCATGCCCACTACGGGCACGGTCATCTGTCGTTCAGGCATGGTCCCCTCCATGAAACCAAACACAGGGAAACGCCCAGGGGCCTGGACCCGCAGGCCCTCTCGCCCCTGGACGTTCCAGGTCGTTCTCCGTTCACGCCGGGGTCACGGTCTCCGCCGGCGGGTAGTTGATCTCCTTGAGCAGGGCCTCGATCTGTTCCCAGGTGGCCGGGGCCTCCCAGCTCACCGTCACCTGCTTGGTCGCCACGTCGGCCTTCACGCTCCGCACACCGGCCAGCTCCGAGAGCTCCATCTCGATGGTGTGGGTGCAGTGGCCGCAGCTGATGTTGGGCACGACAACGGTGCGAGTCTCCATGGTGTCCCTCCTTGAGAGAGTGAGAGGTGATGCAGGACCTTCCACAAGAGATGTACTCCACAAGAGATGTACAGGAATGGAGTTCGAGTGAACCGAGAACGGTGGGGGGACGCGCCCCCGCCGATGGTCGAGGCCAGGGCCTGCCCAGGATGCCGGGGGGCCGCCCCGGGCTCTACCGCTTGTGGGCCATCTCGAACACGCTGGTGATCTCCCGCAGAACCGCCTCCCGCTGCTGGGGATCGTCGTCTCGAATGGCCGAGATGACACAGGTGTGCAGATGGTTGTCCAGGATCCGGGTGCTGATCTTGTCCAGAGCAGCCTGGACCGCCCGGATCTGGCGGATGATGTCGATGCAGTAGGCGTCCTGGTCCACCATCCGTTCGATGCCCTTGATATGGCCGGCTGCACTGGCCAGCCGCTGTTTGAGATCCTGCCTGGTCTGTTCGTCCATCTCCTTTGCCCCCTCGGCGACAACGGCCTCGACCCCCCCACCCCAGGGGGGTGGGGTAGGATCGTCCCCAGTGTACACGGAAGGGACTCCCCTGTCAAATTCTCCCGAGGCCCTTCCCGCGGCTCTGCACCTCCTGCCCGGGAGAAACCGGGGAGCCCCCACGGAAGATCTCCTTGCGGCGACCGGGAAAGCCGTGCTATATTGCGGACACAAGGCGATCCCATCAACCACCGCCGCCCATCCTTTTTGCCGAAGGAGAGCACTGTCCATGAACCCCCGAGCCCGATTCCGTGGCTGCCTCCTGGGCCTGGCCGTGGGCGACGCGGTCGGCACCACGGTGGAGTTCCGCCCCCGAGGCAGCTTCGAGCCCCTGACCGACATGGTGGGTGGCGGCCCCTTTCGCCTGCGCCCAGGACAGTGGACGGACGACACCTCCATGGCCCTCTGCCTGGCCACCAGCCTCATCGAACGCCGGGGTTTCGACCCCCGGGACCAGATGGAGCGCTACAGTCGTTGGGCCCAGGAGGGCTATCTGAGCAGCACCGGCACCTGCTTCGACATCGGCAACACCGTATCCGCGGCCCTGGCACGGTTCCAACGGACCGGAGACCCCTTTGCCGGCTCCACAGACCCCTATTCCGCGGGCAACGGCTGCATCATGCGGCTGGCCCCGATCCCCATGTTCTACTTTCCGGACGGGGACGCGGCCGAGCGCTACGCGGCAGAGAGCTCCCGGACCACCCACGGCGCGGCCGAATGCGTGGATGCCTGCCGGCTTCTGGCCCGCATCCTCTACCGGGCCCTGGCCGGGATGTCCAAGGAGGCGATCCTGCAAGGCGATGCCCAGACCTTCACCGGAGAGCCCCGCATCGTGGCCCTGGCCCGAGGCGCCTACCTGGACAAGCCGGAGACGGCCATCCGGGGCTCCGGCTACGTGGTGGAGAGCCTGGAGGCCGCCCTGTGGTGCTTCCACCGGGCCTCCAGCTTCCGGGAAGCGGTCCTCTTGGCGGCCAACCTGGGCGACGACGCGGACACCACCGCGGCCGTCTGTGGGCAGATCGCCGGTGCATACTACGGCGAGCCCGGCATCCCCGAGAGCTGGCTGGAACGCCTCGCCCGCCGCGGGGAGATCGCCCGCCTGGCCGAACAGCTATACGAAGGCGGGGAGAGCTCCCCGGAGGGGCCGGATCCTGCCTGATCGGCCGCTGTACCGGGGCTGCCCAGCCAGGATGGAGGACCCGGTCGGGGAAGGTGCACCCTGGATGTCCGGGCCGATGGACCCTCACGCGCCGGGGGGGGGGGGCGGCGGGGTGCCGCGGTGTTGCGGGACGATCCGATGGGGTGTATTATAGATAGGAGTGGAGGGAACTAAAGCCCGGTGTGCCTCATGCCCGGTGGGAGACGGAGCTGTCCAGACACACGCCATCCCCACAGCCCGCCGATGCGATCCCGTCCACATGCAGCGCACCCCACCGCGCTGCTCCGTTCCAGCAAGGAGGACATCCATGGCCGAAGAGATCCGCAGGAATCCCGATGGCGCTGAGGAGGTGGCCGAAGCCGAGGTCACCGAGGCCTCGGTCGCGGTCCACTGGAGCGAGGAGGAGTACTACCCTCCCCCCATGCAGTTCATCGCCCAGGCCAACTTCACGGATCCCTCCATCTACGACCGCTTCCGCGAGGAACATTTCCCCGAGTGCTTCAAGGAGTACGCAGACCTCCTGGACTGGTACCAGTACTGGCACACCACTCTGGACACCAGCAATCCACCCTTCTGGAAGTGGTTCGTGGGGGGCCAGATCAACGCCTGCTACAACTGTGTGGACCGACACCTGGCCCAACACCGGAGCAAGGCCGCGTTCATCTTCGTCCCCGAACCCGAGGACGAGCCCCACGTGGCCATGACCTATCAGGAGCTCTACGTCCGGGTGAACGAGGTGGCTGCGGTCCTCCAGGAACTGGGCCTGGAGACCGGGGACCGGGTGACCATCCACATGCCCATGGTGCTGGAGCTCCCCATCACCATGCTGGCCTGTGCCCGCCTGGGCATCATCCACTCGGTGGTCTTCGCCGGCTTCAGCGGCCAGGCCTGTGCCGATCGCATCGTGGACTCCGGCAGCCGGGTCCTGGTCACCATGGACGGCTACTACCGCAACGGCAAGATGCTGGACCACAAGGTGAAGGCCGACGAGGCGGTGGAGGCCGCGGCCCAGGCAGGCCATCCGGTGGAGAGGGTGCTGGTGTGGCGCCGCTACCCCCGCCAGTACCAGTCCCAGGCCCCCATGGTGGAAGGGCGCGACCTCTTCATGGACGAGCTGCTCCAAAGGCATCGGGGGGCTCGGGTGGAACCGGTGAAGATGCCCGCGGAGGCTCCTCTCTTCCTGATGTACACCAGCGGCACCACGGGGAAGCCCAAGGGCCATCAACACAGCACCGGGGGCTACCTGGCCTACACGGCCTGGACCTCCAAGATGATCCAGGACATCCACCCGGAGGACGTCTACTGGTGCATGGCCGACATCGGCTGGATCACGGGCCATTCCTACATCGTCTACGGGCCCCTGGCCGTGGCCGCGACCAGCGTCATCTACGAGGGCGTGCCCACCTATCCGGACGCGGGACGGCCCTGGCGCATCGCGGAGGAGCTGGGGGTGAACATCTTCCATACCTCCCCCACGGCCATCCGCATGCTGCGGAAGGCCGACCCAGATGGCCCCAAGAACCACCCCAACGTCCAGTTCAAGCACATGACCACGGTGGGTGAGCCCATCGAGCCCGAGGTGTGGCGCTGGTATTACCACGTGGTGGGCAAGGGCAAGGCCGTCATCGTGGACACCTGGTGGCAGACCGAGACCGGCGGCTTCCTCTGCACCACCATCCCGGCCATCCACAACATGAAGCCTGGAAGCGCCGGCCCCGCGCTCCCCGGCATCTACGCGGCCATCTTCGACGACGAGGGCAACGAGATCCCCGCCGGCTCGGGCCGGGCCGGCAACATCGTCATCCGCAACCCCTGGCCGGGGATCACCCAGGGCATCTGGGGCGATCCAGAACGGTTCATCCAGACCTACTACGCCCGGTACAACCGGGACCCCAACAGCAAGGACTGGCGGGACTGGCCCTACTTCGCGGGGGATGCAGCCACCCTGGCCGCGGACGGGTACTTCCGGATCCTGGGCCGGGTGGACGACGTGATCAACGTCGCGGGCCACCGGCTGGGAACCAAGGAGCTGGAGAGCGCAGTCCTCACCGTGGAGGAAGTGGCCGAGGCCGCGGTGGTCCCCCGAGTGGACGAGCTGAAGGGTCGGGTGCCGGACGTGTACGTCTCCCTGAAGCCGGGCTACACGCCCAGCCCCGAGATCCAACAGAAGATCGTCGCGGCCGTGGAGGAGATCATCAGCAAGATCGCCCGCCCCCGACACGTCTACATCGTGCCCGACCTGCCCAAGACCCGCTCGGGCAAGATCATGCGGCGGGTGCTGGCAGCCATCTCCAACGGCCAGGATCCCGGCGATGTGACCACCCTGGCCAACCCCGAGGTGGTGGACACCATTCGCCGGATGGTCCAGGGAGAGGAGCTGGCCGGCGCGTCCTGAGGCGGGCGGCCCCCGCTGCCCCGCAGAGCGGACAGCCCAGGGCGGCGGTCCATTTCGGGCCGCCGCCCTGTCGCGTGGCCAGGATGGCCGTGGCCGCTAGGGGCCAGCGTTCCTCTGCCGGACGGTGAAGGGGATGGGGATGGGAGGGCCCACGAAGCGGTTGTCCATCCAGACCCGCCAGGTGCTGGTGAAGGTCTGTTCCGTCCGATCCGGTGGCAGCTCGGGGGCCACGAAGGGGTTGTCGTAGTCGGTGAAGGTGTAGGGCTGGCCAGGCTCCACCACCTGGGTGACGGCCATGTGAGGCCACGCGCCGAAGCGCAGCCGCTCGTCGGGGTCTGTGTGGGCCAGGAAGTCCCCGGGCTCCAGGCGGTAGGGCCACAGGGGCATCACCGTGATCGCAGGGCGGAACTCCTGGCCCGGGGCCACCGTCTCCGGAACCTGGACCGCCACCACCTCGATGGCCGGATCGGCGAGGGGAAGCCCGGAATGGGTCAGCCCCTGCTCCGGCACACCGGTCCACACGTCGTCCTCGTCGAAAGGACAGTCCCCACAGGGAGGCCCGAAGGCCAGGGAGTAGGTGGGCAGGGTGGTGTAGCGCTGCCAGGCATCTCCATCGTAGTACACCGTGCCCCCTTGGGTGGCCGCCCATACCCGGCCGTATCGGTCCACAGCCAGCGCGTGGACCGTGTTGCTGGGCAGGCCGTCCTCCGTGGTGTAGGTCGTCCAGGTCCCGTCCATGTACCGGGTGACGCCGCCGTCCGCGGTGGCAAACCAGACCCCGGCCACGGCTCCTTCCTGGCTCGGATGCACCAGGATATCCCGGACGGCATCCCCACCGATGGTCCCCTCGCCCGCTCGATAGTGCTCCCATACCCCCTCGCGGCCGTTGAACCGACTCAGACCCCGACGGATGTAGCCGATCCAGATGTTCCCCTGGGGATCGAAGGCCATGTCGATGGTCCGATTGTTGAGCAATGTCCCGTTGTGGACCGAGTAGGGCACGCTCCAGCGATCCCCGTCGAAGCGGGCCACCCCCTCCCAGGTCAAGGCCCACACCCGCCCCTCCGGGTCCACGGTCAGGCCGAAGATCTCGTCGCTGGGAAGCCCATTGGCCGAGGTGTATCCGCGCCACGCCTGCCCATCGTAGACCATCACCCCCTGCTTCTCCATGCCCACCCAGACCCGACCCACCGGATCCACCACCAGGGCGTTCACGTTCTCCACGGGGAAGTCCACGCCGGCCGTACAGTACGCCCATGTCCGGCCATCGTAGTGGCCCACCATGCCCGGCCGACCGAAGTAGCCGATCCACAGTCCCCGCCGGTCGATGGCCAGGACCCGGGGGAAGGGATTCCATACCCCACCTTCGGTGTCGCCGGGGGTGAACAGGCTGACGCCCTGGGTCCGCAGGAACCGGTTCCACGGAGGGGTGGGAAGGCGCTCGGTCTCCCCACAGACCGAGACCGGGGGATCCACCGGGTCGATGGGGCCGGGTTCCTCCCGGGCTATCTGGGCAGCAGGAGAGGGCGCGAACATGGGGAGCGCCTGTGGCGACGGAGTTGCGCCCCCCTGGAGAGAGCGCATCCACCAGAGCCCCAGCCCACCCAATATTCCCAGGGCCAGCAGGCCCACGAGGAGGGCCTGGGGAGACAGGGGACGCGGCGAGGGAAGGCCGGAACGCTGTCCCGGGTCCGGGGTCTCGGGCACTCCGGACCCGGGCACCGGCACCGGGTCGATGGAGGCCGCATATCCCGCCGCGGCCAGGAGCCGGTTGCGCTCCTCCGCATCGCGGATCCCGAGCTCCTCCGCGATACGGAGCACGGTCTCGGGATCCCGGGGGCGGGTCTCCCCGTTGCACCAGCGCGTCACCGTGCTTGGGCTGACCCGGAGCCGCGCCGCCAGCCATCGCATGTTTCGGTCCTGGCGATAGAGGTAGCTCTGGAGCAGCTCTCCGAATTCGAAACGGTCCAAACGGTCCATGGATCGGGGTCAACACGCGGGCCGGGCAGAGGGGTCCGGCCCTTCATCCACGGGAAACACGGGGCTGCAGAGGCCCAGGACAGGCCCTTGGCAGGGATGTTGCACGGAATGCAACGTTCTGGCCCCGCCAATGCAAAGGAAATCTGCTAGCGTGAAGATCGGACACTGCGCAGACGTCCACGCCTGACCCAACCGAATCGTCCGTTGGGCTCGTCGAGGAGAGCACGCGTGCCGCCGCAGGGCGGGAGATCTCCTCGCTTCGACGTGCCCCCCTAGCGCAACGCGAGAGGAGGCACGTTGACCATGGACGTCCGTCTCATCACCCGACCGCTCCGCATCTTCCTCCTCGGGCTCCTGACCCTGTGGGTCCTGGGAGGGTCTATCCCCCACCTGACCTATGATGGGTCAGGGTGGGCCGAGAACCGCAGCATCGAGCTGTTGGTGGACGGCTCCCAGGGCGAGGATCCCCACGTCAACGGGTAGAGCCCCCCGGAGAACCGGTGGTCCGGCGGTGCCCCCCACTGCCGGGCCACCTTCCCCGTGCTCCTTCTGAAAAGGCCTCCGCCCCCCACGGGAGAGCGTCTCAGCCGGACCTCAGCTCCTGCCAGGCGCTGCGCAGGAGCTCCACCGCTGGATCGCGCTCCAGCTCCTGCAGGAGGGTCTCCACCACAGGCACCAGCGCGGCCATCTCGGCCTTCTTGCCCTGGGCTTTCAGCGCGCGGGCCAGGTTGATCAGGGTATTGGCCCGATTGACTCGATGGGGGCCTTGCTCCCACTGTTCCAGGCTGGCCCGATAGGCCTGCTCGGCCTCGTCCCAACGTTCCAGGGCCTGGTGGGCCTGACCGATGTTGTTGTACAGCCGGGCCAGACGCAGGCGGTCCTGGGCCTGCAGAAAGATCTTCTCGGCCCGGCGGTAGCAGACCAGGGCCTGGTCCACCTGGCCCTGCCGTCGCAACAGGAGGCCGAAGTTCATCAGCGCCGTGGCCCAGTCCACCCGGGCCCTGGGCTCATCCAACAGGCGAATGGCCTCCTGGTAACACCGATGGGCCTCCTCCAGGTCCTGCTCCGACCAGTGGAGCACCAGGGCCAGGTTGGACAGCGCGACGCCGGCCATCCGCAGATCGCCCATCCGACGCCAGAGCCGATAGGCCCGGTCCATATGTGTCCGGGCCGTGTCCCACTCCTGCCGGTCGAAGGCCAGCGCGCCCTGGACCAGGTGGATGTAGGCCTGGGCATCCAGGCTGCGGGGTGTCTCGTCCTGGACGGCCCGGCGATGGGCCGCGGCCTGCCCAAGCAGACGGCGTGCCCGGCCAAAGGTGCGCTGCTGCCAGGCCAGGTAGGCCCGGAGGGCCTGGGCCTGGGCCTGGCCCAGGGGATCCTGGAGGAGGCCGAAGAGGTGCAGCGCGCGTCGGTAGACGGCCTCGGCCCGGGCATAGTGGCCCTGGACCCGGTAGAAGGTGCCCAGGTGCAGGCAGACCATGGCCTCCATGGCCCGGTCTTCGCGAACGTGGGCCCGCTCACAGAGGGCCTCCAGGAGATGGAGCCAGGTGGGTTCGTCCATAGCCCGCCGCAGCCTGGGCAGCCAGGTCTCCAGGGCACGGCGCACGGCCGCCCAGGTGTCGGGCATCTCCAGGGCCAGATGCAACAGGTAGAAGAAGCGGGCCTGCTCCTGGGCAGCGATCTCCGAAGAGGTTGCCGGTGTCCTTGCCAGGGCAGCCAGCCCTCGGCACACACAACGGGTCAGCCATGCCCGGGCACGGCCCGGATCGGAGGCGGCGCGCACTGGGGCCATTGCAAGATCTGGGTGTGCAGGAAGGTGCGGGTCAGGCTGTGGATGGCGTAGTAGCGCCGGGTTTCGGGCCCTGCACGGAGATCCACCAGGCTGAGGGCCACCAGCCGGTCCAAGATCTCCTGGGCCTGGGAGGTGGGAAAGTCGCTGAGGGTCGCGATATAGTCGGCCTCGGCCCCTTCCGGGGGCACCGCGACCATGGAGAGAAAGAGGGCCTGCTCGTCGGGTGTGAGCAGGGACCAGGCTCGACGGTAGATGAAGGTGTAGAGGTGTTCGGCCGCCTTGCCCTGGGCCTCCTCCAGGGCAGCCAGAACCCGGGCCAGGGGATGGAGACGGCTCTGGCCCACCAGGAGTCGAAGGGCCAGAGGGTTGCCGCCCACCACCCGGTAGACGGCCCGCACCGTGGTAGGAGAGGCCTGGGCCAGCTCGGGCAGCCCCGCAGACCGCCCCAGGTAGCGCAGGAGCTCGCCGGCCGTGTCCAGGGGGAGCTCGGCCAGGTGCAGGGATGCAAAGAGGCTGGACGTCCGCGGCGTATGGCGGGTGGTGAGGAGGAACTTGGCCCGGGTATCCATCAAGGCCGCCAGGAGCCGCAGGAGTTCGGTGATCTGGGGCACCGTCTCCAGGTTGTCCACCACCAGCAGGTACGGGGCCTGGCGCAGGACCTGGGCCAGGACCTGTTGGGCCGCCTCTACCCGAAAGGGCAGGGGCCGTTGTTCCGGGGCCACCACCTGCTCCATCAGGTCGGCCAGGATGGCCTTGGGCCCGAGGGCGGCCTGTTTCCGAGGGTGGACGGAGCCGTCGGGGAAGAGATCCACGGTGCGGGCGGTGGTCCAGGCGATGCCCGCGAAGAGCTCGAGCTCCAGGGCCTGGCGCACGTAGGCCGCGGCCAGGGCCGTCTTGCCGATGCCGCCGATTCCCTGGATGACCACCAGTTGGGGGGGGCCGGGGGAGGCCAGCCATTCGTGGAGCTGTTGGAGATACGGGGCCACTCCGAAGAGTGGGGTGGGTTCCGCGATCTGATCCACCCGGGCCCGGAGGGCCGCCTTCCGGAGCGCGGCGCCCTCGTCTGCCCGCTGCTGGAGCTCGACGGCCATCTCGGAGAGCACCTGGGCCAGGGCCTCCACGGCCCGACGTTGGCGCTTGTCCACCGCGGAGATGTGGATCAGGAAGCGTTTGGCCAATTCCGCCCGGGTGATCCGGTCCTGAAAACGCCATCGCAGGAGCTGAGCCATCTCCGGTTCCCGGTACTCCAGCCGTCGACACGCGATCTCCAGCACCCGGTGCAGGGGAGGCACGGGAGGACCCTGGGCCTGGGGGACCGCGTCGGGCAACAGGTGATGCAGGCGCACCAGATCCTCCAGCAGATCCGGGGCTGGATGGGGGTTGCACCAGTTCTGCAAGGCCCGAAGGGCCTGACGATACATGGATTCCCTGCGTGGACGATGCATGGAGAAGTGGGAAAAGGGGCCCTGGGACGGTCACCCAGCTATCCACTGTGTGATAAGGGCCTGCGGAGATATCTTAGCACAGGGCAAGGGCAATATCAAACGTCGAAAAGAGGCTGGAGAAAGTGTCGGCTACCCTGCCCGGATGCGAAGAACGGCGATGACAAGGCTCAGGATCGTTGCGGAAAGCGAAGCGATCTGCGGGGATAGAGCCCGGCCTGCCCCGATGCTACCCCGACGGCGGGATAGCCTGAGGTAACCTCGGGGCAGGCTGGGTCCAGGCATTGGGTAGTCCCCCGAGGGGAAAACCAGGGTAACATGTGAAGGGAAGAGATCGGAAGCGGCTGTGGGTGGAGGATCTTGCCCACGCCCTGGCATCCGGTGCTCTCGGAACCCTTGTCCCGCGGGACTCCTGCTGCGCTGTCCACGGCCATGTCCACACCGTCCATGAATCCACCACGTCTGACCATGGCCCTTCCTCCCAGGCCACCGTCCCCGTCCATGGCCCCTACCGTGCTGTGGGTCTCCGGCACCTCGACGCCCAGCGCCACGGCCGGAGCCATTGCCCACCGCCTGCGACGGTATGAGGGCGTCCGCCTGCGGGCCATTGGGGTCCGCGCAGGATATCAGGCCCTGAAGGCCGTGGCGCTCGCCCGTCGCTTCCTGGCCGACGAGGGATACGATCTGCTCATGGCCCCCAGCTTCCATCGGGAGATGGTGGAGGGCCAGGAGCGGGTGGTGCTGGAGGTGGTGGCGTATCGGGTAGAGGTCGTGGCCGACCCCGACGAACGGCTCCAGTGAGGGCGGTCCGCGCCGGGTCTTTCCTGGGCCGGCGTGGACCGCCGTTCCCCACCCGACGCCGAGAGAACGGGCGCGGGCCGATACCCCGGGGAGATGATCCCCCGCGGGGGACTGCGACCGGATCTCAGTCTCCCGCGGGGGCCAGGGCCTCTCGACGCATCCGGCCCAGTTCGATGGGGATGGCCACCTTGGTCAGCAGGGTGAAGACGAACGCGCCCAGGGCCCAGATCCCCAGGGTGACCAGGATCTCCACCCAGGTGGGGGTGTATTCGAAGATCCGCCCCCAGGGCTCGGGCACGAAGCCGGGGACGATGAGCCCCATGCCCTTCTCGATCCAGATGCCCACGAAGAGGAGCGCGCAGCTCAGCAACAGCACAGGTCGGCGGCGGCGCAGGGGATTCAGGGTGAGCATCCCGGTGGCCAGGACGGTCAGGGCCAGGGAGGCCCAGATCCACGGCACCAGGCGGCTGTGCCCTTCCAGGCCGAAGAAGAGGTAGATGGCGCTCCGGCTGTGGGCGGTGGGCCAGTAGAACTCCTTGAAGATCTCCGAGGCCAGCATGATCAGGTTCACCTGGGCCGCCCCGGTGACGATGAGGGAGAGCTTGTGGATGGTGCCGTCCTCCACCTTGTAGTCCGACGTCCGGTGGATCACCGTGAGGATCAGGATCATCAGGGCCGGGCCCGCCGCGAAGGCCGAGGCCAGGAAACGAGGGCCCAACAGGGAGGAGTTCCAGTAGGGCCGGGCCGGGAGGCCGGCGTACAGGAACGCGGTGACCAGGTGGATGCTCACCGCCCAGACCAACGACAGGAGCACCCCGGGCAGGTAGACCCGGGGATTGGCTCGCTCGCCTCGGTAGTGCTTGTACAGGATGTAGAAGGGGATGGTCAGGTTCAGGAAGAGATACCCGTTGAGCACCAGCACATCCCAGGTCAGGAGGGAACGGGGCCAGTTGAAGACCCCAATGCCCGGGATCATGTGCCACAGCCGGGCAGGGCCGCCCATGTCCACCACGACGAAGGCCAGGCACATGACCAGCGCGGCCACGGCCATGCCCTCGCCGAAGAGCACCGCCCGCAGGAAGTCCATGTCCCGGAAGACGTAGGTGGGCAGCACCAGCATCAACGCGGCCGCGGCCACCCCCACCAGGAAGGTGAAGTTGGAGATGTAGAGCCCCCAGCTCACATAGTCGTACATCCCCGTCACGATGAGCCCTTCCCGGAGCTGGATGCTGTACGCGTAGGCCCCGGCCACCATCCACAGGGTGAGAAAGCCCATCCACAGATGGTAGCGGAGGGACCCTGAGGTCACGTTGTCCAACGCGTGGGCGAAAAAGGCGACGAGACCGCGCATGGCTTATCCGCTCCTCAGTCCATGAAGTACCAGAACTTGGGCTCGGTGCCCAGGTCCTCTTTCAGCCGAAAGACCTTCTTGTTCTCCAACACCCAGCGGATCTCGCTGTTGGGGTCCAACAGGTTGCCGAAGATCCGGGCACCGGTGGGGCAGGCCTCCACACAGGCGGGCAGACGCCCCTCCCGGGTCCTTTGGATGCAGAAGGTGCACTTCTCCATCACGCCCTGCCGCCGCAGTCGATTGCCCAGGTAGTGCTGCTGCAGGTTGATCTCCTCCACCGGGACCACGGGCCGTCGCCAGTTGAAGCGCCGCCCATCGTAGGGGCAGGCCGCCTGGCAGTAGCGACATCCGATGCACCAGTCGTAGTCCACCACCACGATGCCGTCGGGCTCCTTCCACGTGGCCTGCACGGGGCACACGTCCACGCAGGGGGGATTCTCGCAGTGGAAGCACTGGGTGCCCACGTAGAGGTGGCCTGCTGCCGGCACCTGGTGGTAGAAGTCGTCCGTGGCCCGCTCCATGTCGAAGGGTCCCTGGGGCATCTCGTGGATGCGAATGTAGCGGATGTCGGTGCTGCGGTCCTGGTTGTTCTCCAACACGCAGGCCTTCACACACTCCAGATAGCCTCGACACTTGGAGATGTTGAACGCATAGCCGTAGAGGACCCCGGGCTGGGCCTCCCGGCTGGAGATCTGGGGCCGCTTCCCCGTCTCCAGCTCGTAGAGGTGCTCCAGACGCTGGATGGTCTCCCGCTTCTCCTCCTCGGTCATCAGCCGGTAGTTGCGCTTGAAGTACTCCTGGAGCCGGAGCTGGGCCGCCTGGCCGCCCAGGGCCGAGGGAAGCTGGGGAGTGCAGCCGGCCTGGAGGAAGCCCACACCGGTGAGCAGCCCCATGGCCATCAGCTTGGCCGCGGTCCGCCGGCTGACCGGACGGTTCAGCCGCTCCCGCAGCCCGGCCAGGGTCCAGGCCCCGGCCGGGGCCACGTCCTCCTCGAAGGCGGTGGCCTGCTCCTCCTCGGACAGGTTGAAGATCTCCTTGAGTTCCGACCACTCCAGGCTCTGGCCGTCCGCGGGCAGCCGGGAGATGTCCACGTCGTCCACCTGATGCTGGGCCAGCAGCCGGGCCACCATCTCCCGCACGCCCCGGGAGGGCCTGGGCGGCCCGGCGGAGCGGTCCGGATGGCCGGGCTCCGACCACGCCTCTGGCAACGGCTGGATGTATACCTTGTCGCGCCCCATGGATCTCTCTCCGTCGTGCGACGATAGTCGGTCAGGACCCTCACCGTGAACCGGGCCGAGCCTCCCGCTGGGTCTTCGGGAAGGGGCTCATCGTCCGGTCTTCTCGTCCGATCTGCTGAGGTCTCATGGCGGGCCAGCGGATATCCCACTGGGGTTGGTGAGGGTTATGGCACTCCACACAGCTCTGGATCACCCGGGGTGGGGCCCAACCACCGACCCGCTTGCCGTGGGCCCCACCGACCCATTCCTCGTAGGCGTCCGCATGGCACTGGGCACAGAGCTGGTAGCTGGCGTCGAAGCTCACAGAGCCGCCGGTCAAGGTCCGCAAGGTGTCCACGTCCGAGGTGTTCGGGTCCACGTTGTGGCAGGTGGTGCAGGTGAGGACGGTCTGGTCCGCGTGGTCCAGCGCCACGTCCCAGTGGGCCAACCGACCTTCGGCCTGGCTGGCCTGCTTCAGTGCATCCACCGGCTCTGTGTGGCAGGTGGAGCAGGGATAGGAGACCAGCTCCTCCCTGCGGGTGCGGACGAACACCCCCTCCACCGGCTCCTGGGTGGCTCCGTCCACCAGGGGCAGGTAGTCCTCCAGGGCCAGGTAGGGCAGGCTGCTGACCGATGCCGATGCTTGGCCGTCCGCGGGTGGGGCCACCACCGGCGGATCCGGTTCGGCAGGCCTGGACTCGGCCCCTTCCACCCACACGGGGACACCGCCGAAGGACTGGACACAGGCCCCGGCCACCAGCCCCACGGCCACCAGTCCGGCCAGCCACAGGACGGCGGCCCGGACACGCAGGTTCACCCATCTCATGGAGCGCTCTCCTTGTCGGTCATGGCCTCAGATGGATTCCAGGCCCCGGGCAGGGGCGCGCCCAGCTCCTCCTCGTGGCGGGCCACATGGCACTGGAGACAATACCCCCGGTCCGCGTGGTCGGTGCGGATCTCCGGGGGCGCGGCCGGCCCTCCGTGGCAGGCCGCGCAGTTCTCCCGAAGCTGGAGCGCGTGGGGCACGGGGGGCGGCGCGCCGGGAAAGGCCTCGCCACCCAGCTCCGGCGGAGGGGCCGGCTGGAAACGGTTCGCCGCAAACAGGTTCTCCACCGGCTCCTGGGCCACGTGGCACTGGGTGCAGCTGGACAGCTCCGGATGGGGGACCACCGGAGCGTAGGCCTCCATGGAGGGGACGTATCCCCCGGTCTGGTGACACTGGAGACAGGAGGCCTCGCCGATGGCCATGGCGTCCTCCACCGGGTGGGGGATCCAGGGCGGCGCGCCGGCGAAGACCCGACGGCTGTAGTACACCTCCAGGGTGCGCTCCTGGCCAGGAGGGGGTTCCTGGGTGGTGTACCGCTGGAGCCAGTCCAGGTAGGCCAGGCTGCCCACGTCCAGCCGGGTGGGCACCGGCACCACCGCGGCCTGTTCCGTGCTGGGGGGATCGCCCAGCTCCGCCTCTGTCTGGCCGGCCAGCCAACTGGTGCCCACCACGTACACCCCGGACGCCATCAGGACCACCAGCAGGCCGATGAAGGCCAGCCGATAGCCGGTGCGCAGCCAGGGCTTGTCTCCTGGGCTTCCATGGGTGTGTGCACTCATGACGCTACCCTCTCGATGCGGACCGCGCACTTCTTGTAGTCCGGTTCCTTGGACAGGGGGCAGAACGCGTCCAGGGTGGCCTCGTTGATGAGCATGGACTCGTCGAAGAAGGGCACGAAGACCTGGCCCCGGGCCGGGATCCCCCGGAAGTTGATGCTCGCGGGGAGGACCACCTCTCCTCGGCGGCTGATCACCTTCACCAGATCCCCCGGACGGATGCCCAGCTCCCGGGCGTCCTCTGGGTGGAGCTCCACGTAGGCGTGGGGCATGGCCCGGTGCAAGACCGGTATCCGGCGGGTCATGCTGCCGGTGTGCCAGTGCTCCAGGACCCGGCCGGTGGAGAGCCAGAAGGGGTACTCCTCATCCGGTGCCTCGGCCGGGGGCTCGTAGGGCCGGAAGATCAGCCAGGCCTTGCCCTCCGGCTTGCCGTAGAAGTAGAAGTCCTCCGCGTGCTCCGCGGCCACCGGGTCGTACTGGGCGTTGTAGCGCCAGAGGGTCTCCTTGCCGTCCACGTAGGGCCACATGATGCCGGGCCGGCGTCGCAGCTCCTCGTAGGGAGCCATGTTGTGCTTGGGGTTGGCATGGAAGCGGCGATACTCCTCCCAGATGGCCTGGATATGCTCCTCCTTGCTCCAGGGGAACCATTTCTCATAGCCCAGCCGTCGGGCCACCTCGATGAGCTGCCAGGTGTCGCTCATGGCCTCGCCGGGGGGGTCCACCATCTGGTTCCAGTGCTGGGTGCGGCGTTCGGAGTTGCCGAAGAAGCCCTCCCGCTCGATCCACATGGCCGAGGGCAGGACCACGTCCGCCACCTCCGTGGTGGGGGTGGGGTAGACGTCGGAGACCACCACGAAGCGGCCATCCTTGAGGGCTCCCTCCCGGTAACGGCGCAGCTTGGGCAGGCTGACCATGGGGTTGGTCACCTGGATCCAGATGAAGCGGATCTCCCCCCGATCCAGGGCCCGGAACATCTCCACCGTGTGGTAGGTGGGCTTGTCGGGGATGTTCTCCACGGGCACTTCCCAGATCTCCGCGGCCTGTTGGCGGGCCTTCTCGCTGGTGACCGGCCCCCCGGGCAGCCGCTGGGTGAGGGTGCCCACCTCTCGGACTGTGCCGCAGGCGCTGGGCTGGCCGGTCAGGGAGAAGGGGCTGTTGCCCGGCTCGGAGATCTTGCCCACCAGCAGGTGGATGTTGTAGATCAGGTTGTTCATCCAGGTGCCCCGGACATGCTGGTTCACCCCCATGCACCAGAAGGACATGACCTTCTTGTTGGGATCGCCGTAGAGGGCGGCCAGCATCTGGATCGCCTCCACGGAGACGCCGGACATGGCGGCCACCTTCTCCGGGGTGTAGTCCTCCAGGTAGGCGACGAACTCCTCCCAGGTGATGTCCGTCAGCTCGTCCTTGAAGCTGAACTTGTCCTCCAGGCCGTAGCCGATGTTCGTCTTGCCCTGCTTGAAGACCACGTGCTTGCGCAGGAACTCCTCGTTCACCCAGCCGTTGCGGACGATCTCGTGGCAGATGGCGTTGGCGATGGCCAGGTCGGTGTGGGGCTTGAAGAGGATGGTGTGGTCCGCGGCCACGCTGGTGCGGGTGACCCGGGTGGCCAGCTCCACGATGGTCACGTGAGGCCGCTGCTGGCGCTGCTCCAACAGCCGGGAGAAGAGGACCGGATGCATCTCGGCCATGTTGTTGCCCCACAGCACGAAGACGTCCGCGTGGTCGATGTCCGCGTAGTTGCCCATGGGCTCGTCCAGGCCGAACGCGGTGAGAAAGCCCACCACCGCGCTGGCCATGCAAAGCCGTGCATTGGCCTCCACGTTGTTGGTGCCGATGAGGCCCTTGAAGAGCTTCACCGCCACGTAGCCGTCCGGGATGGTCCACTGGCCCGAGCCGTAGATGGCCACCGCGTCCTTGCCGTGTTCCTGGATGGTCTCCGCCATCTTCTGGGCCACCAGGTCCAGGGCTTCCTGGATGGGCACCGGCTCCAGCCGGCCGTTCCGACGCACGTACGCGGTGGTCAACCGGTCCTCCCCGTAGAGAGCCAGGATGGAGTGGTAGCCCTTCACACAGGCCAACCCCTTGTTCACCGGCGAGTCCGGATCCCCCTTCACGGCCACGGCCTTGCCGTCCTTGACGCCGATGAGCAGGCCACAGCCCACACCGCAGAAGCGACAGGGGGCCTTGTCCCACCGGATGTCGTCCTCCAAGGGGATCGAGGCCCGACCCCCAACGAAGGACTTGCCGAAGACCACATTGGGCGCCAGAGCAGTGGCCGCGGTGACCGCCGCGGCTCCGGCCATCCGCTTGAGAAATGCTCGCCGATTCATCATGACGTCTGTCCCCCGCTGTACTCGAAAAGGCTGGACGACTCGGGATCTCGGAAAGCGGCCACCAAGGCCATGCACTGGAGGGCCTCCACCGAGCGCAGGCGGGCCTCCAACCGCTTCTCGGTCGCCTCGTCCGGCGTGTCGGTGATCAGGATGAAGAGATCCTGGTTCTCCGCGCGCACCACTTCGCACTCGGGCCAGGACGCCAGGGTGGCCTCCAACTCCGCGGCACGTTCCGGCATGGGGTACAGGAGGTAGCTCTTCACGGGCATGGCACGGTTCCCCTTTCCCAATGGCGGCCTCCAGGGCCCACCATCTGTTCTATTTGTCACAATCTTTCTCCGCCTACACCAAACTACAGGGAGGGAGGCGGGCAAAAGGACTTTTGTCTCAATTGGTCGCGAGAAGGGCCGGGACCTTGGTCCTGTCGCCGTTGTCCCCGATCCAGGGCCGTGATACAATGGCCCAGCCCAACCGCACCGACGCCGCCCGATGTCCGGATGGCCATGTCTCGGATCCAGCAGCTCTACCCAATCTGTCGGGACCTCCCCTTTCCCGGTGTCTACCTGGCCCACGATCTGCGGGCCCTGGCCTGCTCCCGACACGGCCCCCTGGTCTATGCGAACTACGTGGCCAGCTTGGACGGCCGGATCGCGCTCCCGGCTCCGGACGGTCATCTGGGCGTGCCCCCCAGCCTGGCCAATGAACGGGACTGGCGCCTGTTCCAGGAGCTGGCCGCCCAGGCAGACCTGATCCTGAGCACCGGACGCTACCTGCGGGACTGGGCGGCCGGCCGAGCCCAGGAGATCCTCCAGGTGGACGATCCCCGCTTCGAGGACCTGCGGACCTGGCGGGTCTCACATGGATTATCGCCCCAACCGGATCTGGCCATCATCAGCAACACCCTGGACTTCCCCATCCCAAAGGTGCTCCATGCCGGAGGACGCGGGGTGGTGGTCGTCACCAGCGAGCAGGCCGATCCCGGAAAGGTCCAGGCATTGGAAGAGGAGGTGGGCCCGGTCATCCGGGCTGGCAGGTCCCACGTGGAGGGCCGGGCACTGGTGGACGCGCTGTACGCGCGGGGCTATCAGCTTCTCTACTGCGCGGCCGGCCCCAAGGTCCTCCACACCCTGGCCAGGGACCAGGTGCTGGACCGGCTCTACCTGACCCTGGTCCCCCGGTTGTTGGGGGGAGAGCGGTTCGCGACCCTGGCGGAGGGCACCCTGTTGAACCCACCTCTGGGGGGCAGATTGGAGGCCCTGTACCGGGATCCCGAGGCCCTGGAGGGGCTGGGGCAGCTCTTCCTGTGCTACACCATGGGGAAGGACGGATCAACCATGGCGAACGCGCTTCGGTCGTCTGCGCACTGAAGTGCGCACGACGAACTCCTTCCCCACACTCGGCTCGTAGTGTGCGCTTCAGCACGCACCCCACTCCCCCACGCACCAGACCTCGACGCACCCAAGTGCGCACCACGAGCCCCTTCCCCACACTCGGCTCGTAGTGTGCGCTTCAGCGCATACCCACTCCCCCACGCACCAGACCTCGACGCACCCAAGTGCGCACCACGAGCTCCTTCCCTACCACTCGGCTCGTAGTGTGCGCTTCAGCGCATATCCCACCCCCCACGCACCAGG
>JALSIX010000021.1 GCA_026989655.1 Caldilineaceae bacterium | reverse complement strand
GGGCTGGGGGGCATGGGCGCTACCCCTGGGCCCGGTCGGGAGGTCTGGAGCGGCTCCGCCGCCGGGCCCGGCGCAGGGGTGTGAACCCGGCTCCCAGGGCCTGGTGGGCGTCTCCGATCACCATGAAGGCGTTCTCATCGTGTTCGGCCACGATCCGTTTCAGGTCCTGGACCTGGGGGCGGAACACGGTGATGAACACCAGGTAGTGGCGATCCCCCTGGTAGCCGCCCTTGATCTCCCAGTAGCTGACGCCCCGACCCAGCTCCCGCTGCAGGGTGGGGACCAGGATCTGGGGGCGGTCGGTGATGATGGTCCCGGTGCGGACGCTGCTGGGCCCTTCCAGGGTGTAGTCCGAGGCCAGGCCGTTGAGGAAGAGGGCCAACAGGGCGTAGAGGGAGATCTCCCAGCCGAAGACCAGCCCCATGAGCAACACGATGGCGCCGTCCGTCCAGAGATATACCTGGCTCAGGGGAACACCGGTTCGACGCTGGATCACCCGGCCTAGGATGCCCGTGCCCCCCATGGTCGCCCCGGCCCGGTAGATGAGCCCCCCGCCCACGCCGCCCAGGATCGCGCCGTAGACCGTGTTCAGCAGCACATCCTCGGCCAGGGGAAAGCGGGCCACCAGGCGGGGGACGTAGAGCCCGAACAGGTCTGTCAGGCCCGCGAAGAGGGCCACGGAGACCAGGGTCCGGAGGAGGAAGCGCCAACGGCCCAGTTGGAAGAAGCCCAGGACCAACAGGGGGACGTTCATGGCCGCGTAGAGAACGCCCACGGTGAGGCCCGGGAGGAAACGGTGGACCACGATGGCCAGGCCGGAGACGCCCCCGGCCGCGATGTTGAAGGGAACCTGGAAGACCGCGTAGGCGAAGGCCACCAGCGCGGTCCCCACCAGGATCAGGGCCCCACCGGTGACTTCGCCGAGCGCGGCATCCCAGGCAATGCGTCGCCACCAGGTGCGGACGAACATGGTTGCCTCCGGGTTGGCTGGCGTTGGTTCTGGCCAAGGGCCGACAGCTCCCTGGGCCGCCCCGCGCCCAGGGAGCTCCCGATCCCGGCTGCCCGCTTCCCCACCGATCGGCGGTGGGAACCACTTGCCGGATCCTCTGGACTTGGGCTACACTGGGCCTGGACCGAGGGGCGTCCTGTCCTGGATGCATTATCGCCATTTTCCATCCCCGTGCAACCGGAGTCGTTGCCCATGCCCCAGGTAGCCCTGGTGGGCTGTGCCCACATCCATGTGCCCGGCTTTGTCCAGCGGCTGATGGACCGGGAGGATGTGCGGGTGCTGGCCGTGTGGGATCCCGATCCTCGGCGGGCCGCGCGGTGGGCCGCGGCCCTGGATGCCCCGGCTCCGGCCCACGTGGCCTCCATCTGGGCGAACCCCGGGGTGGAGGGGGTGATCATCGCCGCGGAGACCTACCGACATCAGGAGCTGGTCGTCCAGGCGGCCCAGGCGGGCAAACACCTCTTCGTGGAGAAACCCCTGGGCCTGGGCGCGGAGGACGCCCGGCGCATGGCCCGGGCTGTGGAAGAGGCCGGGGTCCTCTTCCAGACGGGCTTTGCCCAGCGGGGCCTGCCGGCCTATCGCTTCCTCCGGGAACAGATCCGGGCGGGCACCTTCGGCCAGGTGACCCGGATGCGGCTCTGCGTGGCCCACGACGCCGCGCTGCGCGATCTCTTCACCCCGGACTGGCTCTGGATGACGGATCCAGCCCAGGCAGGGATGGGAGCCTTCGGGGACCTGGGCATCCACGGGCTGGACCTGCTCATGTGGATGCTGGGCGAGGTGGAACAGGTCACGGCCGCCCTGGCCGTGGCCGTGGAGCGCTACGGGCCCCGGTGCGACGAGCTGGGGGAGGGGATCCTCCGTTTTCGCAACGGCGCGCTGGCCACCCTGGCCGCCAGTTGGGTGGACCACGCGGCGCCCATCACCGCGGAGCTCTGGGGCACCGAGGGCCATGCCTATGTCCTGGGCCGTCGGGAGGTCTTCGTCCGCAGCGAGCACCTGGCCCACGCGGACGGCGCGACACCCTGGCCCGACCTGCCGCCGGCCTGGCCCCATGCCCTGGAGCTCTTCCTGGATGCCCTGAACGGCCGGGAGGTCCCCCTGGTGGGGGTGTGGGAGGCAGCCCAGCGGAGCGCGGTGATGGAGGCCCTCTACCGCGCGGCCCAGGAGGGAACCTGGGTGGCGGTGGACCGTTGAGCGAGGTGGAGGGCAGGGCGCGCCAGGCCCCAACACAGGCCCCAGTGGAGAAGGGAGCGGACGGCACAGCATGGAGAAACTGATCGTCGCGTGTGTGCAACAGCGCATGCGCATTCCCCAGAGCCTGGAGGAACACCGGGAGGACCTGCGGCGCTTCTTCCGCACGGCCGCGAACAAGCGGGCCCGGCTGATCCTCTTCCCCGAGCTGGCCGGGGTGATGGTGGCCCCACCCCTGTTGGGCGGCTTTCGGGCCAACCTCCTCAAGCGAGCGGACCAGGCCCGCCGGCGTCGGGTGGGGGCCTGGCCTCGGTTCGCCGGCTCTCTGGCCGGGGCCCTGGCCCGGCTCCTGCGGGTGGACTTCCGCATCCTGGTGGCGGCCCTGCTGGATGTGGACCCGCAGCGGGTGTGGGAGGCCTACACGGATGTCTACGGGGGCCTGGCCCGGGAGTTCGACATGACCGTGGTGGCGCCCAGCGCCTATCTGCCAGACCCCACGGACGGCGTGGTGCGCAACCTGGCCGGGGTCTTCGGCCCGGCCGGGGATCTCCTGGGTGTCCAGGCCAAGGGAGTGCTCCATCTGGAGGACGAGGACCTGGCCCAGCCCGGCAGCCAGTGGCAGGTGATCGCCACGGAGGTAGGCCGCCTGGGGCTCCTCATCGGCAACGATATCCTCTTTCCCGAGGTGGGCCGGCTGTTGGCCTATCAGGGCGCGGAGATCCTGGTGGGCCAGGGCGCGGCCACCGGCCGGGCCCTCTACGAGAAGCTGCGGGCAGGGATGTTGGCCCGGATGCAGGACAACCAGCTCTTCGCGGCCATCGGCTTCCTGGTAGGCCACAACGAGTTCAGCCGACGGCAACGGGATCCCTTCGTGGGCAAGTCGGCCGTGTTGGCCCCCCAGGAGCTCACACCCCGCCACAGCGGCATCCTGGTGGAGATGACCAGCTTTCGCAGCGAAGGGGTCCTGGCCGCGGTGTGGGATTTTCCCGCGCTCCAGGCGCTGTGGGAGACCTCGGACACGCCGGTACGCAGCCGTCTCCCCTTGGAGCATGTGGGAGGCATCCTGGCCGAGCTGTACGGCCAGATGAAGCGGCTGCCCCAGAAGGCCGATCTGGCCGAGCTCCCGGCCCCGGATGCGACACCGACCCCCCGACGGCTGGAGGAGCTGCCGGTGGTGGCCTCGGTGAGCACCCGATGGCCCCCAGACACGGAGGGATCGGACCGTGAGGGCACCTCCCAAGAGCCGGCGATGGGAGGGTCCCCGGGACCTCGGAAGCGCCCCGGGGCCGTGGAGCCGCCCCCGCCCGACCCGGACGACGAGACCCAGGAGATGGATGTTGTGGGTGGGGAGGAGGACTGAAGGTCGGAGCCGGGCGGGGCCGCTCGGCCCCCTGGGTGTCGAAGGGGTGCACTCCGATGCGTCACCAAGTTCCAGCCGAGGTCCTGGGTTCCTGGGGAGAGCCCATGGCCCAGGCCATCCAGGCCTGTGTCCACTGTGGCTTCTGTCTGGCCACCTGCCCCACGTACCTGGAGCTGGGGGAGGAGATGGACTCGCCCCGGGGGCGGATCCTGTTGATGAAGGAGGGGCTGGAGGGACAGATGCCCCTGGCGGAGCTGGCAGAGTACGTGGACCGGTGTCTGGGCTGCCTGGCCTGTGTGACCGCGTGCCCGTCCGGCGTCCAATATGGGGAGCTACTCCTGCCCTTCCGGGGCCTGATGGAGCGCTCTCGTCGTCGGACTCTGGGAGAACGGCTGCTCCGGTCGTTGATCTACCAGGTGTTGCCCTTTGCGGGCCGGTTTCGTCTGGCGGCCTGGGCCGGCGCCCTCGCTCGTCCCCTGGCCCCCCTGCTGCCCAGGCCCCTGGCCACCATGGTCTCCTTGCTGCCGGCCCGGGTGCCTCGGCCTGTGTCCTGGCCTTCGGTGGTCCCGGCCCGGGGTGTGCGCCGGGCCCGGGTGGCCCTTCTGGTGGGGTGTGTCCAGTCGGTGCTCGCGCCCCAGATCAACCGGGCCACGGTGGAGGTCCTGACCCGCAACGGGGTGGAGGTGGCGATCCCGCCGAACCAGGGGTGCTGCGGTGCCCTCTCCATGCACGGCGGTGAGCTGGCCCAGGCCCGGCAGATGGCTCGAAGGACCCTGGAGACCTTTTCCCTGGACGGGGTGGACGCGGTGGTCACCAACGCGGCCGGGTGTGGTTCGGGGATGCACGAGTACCCCCTGCTCCTCGCGGGGACATCCGCGGAGGCCCAGGCCCGACGTTTCGCGGCCAAGGTCCAGGATGTGAGCGTGTTCCTGGATCGGCTGGGCCTGGATCCTCCCCCGGGCCCTCTGCCCCGGCCGGTGGTCGCGGCCTACCACGATCCCTGCCACCTGGCCCATGCCCAGGGCGTGCGAGAGGAGCCCCGTCGTCTGCTGTCCCGGATCCCCAACCTGACCCTGCGAGCCGTGCCGGAGGAGGCCATCTGTTGCGGCTCTGCGGGAACCTACAATCTGGAGCACCCGGAGCTCGCGGCCCGGCTGGGGCAGCGGAAGGCCGCGGCGGTGGAATCCACGGGAGCGGAGCTGGTGATCACCGGCAACATCGGCTGCATGGCCCAGATCCAGGCCCATCTGACGGCCCGGGGCTGTCCGCTTCCGGTGCGCCACACCCTGGAGGTGTTGGCCCAGGCCTATGCCGGATCCCCGGCCGAGCCCCTGGCCGGGGATGCCGCAGGAGGCTGAGCTCCGGTCCCCTCCTGGGGACGTCCGTCCTCCTCCTGGAGCTCCACCAGCAGATGGCCCCGCTCCACGATCTCGCCCTCTCGACAGTGGATTGCCTTCACCTGCCCGGCCACCGGCGCGGTGATCCGGAGCTCCATCTTCATGGCCTCCATGACCAGGAGGGTGTCCCCTGCCTGGACCGAGTCGCCGGGCTTCACCTGGATGACCCGGATCTGGCCGGGCATGGTGGCCCGCAGCCCACCGCCCGCGTCCTCCGCGGCGCCTGAGGAGGCCCGTCCACCGCGGATCCGGGCGGGCTCCAGCCGGTAGGTCGCTCCGTGGACGGCCACCAGGTGATGCGGCCGGGCTCGGACCACATGGACCTGCACAGGACGGCCATCCAGCCAGAGGCGCAGCTCGCCCAGAGCCCGGCACTCGGCCTGGACAGTGTAGCGCCGTTGTCCCTCCACGGTCACCGCGAAGAGGCCGTCGGGCTGGGGAGTGACCTGGACGGAGAACTCGTTGCCCTGGTGGTGGAAGCGGAAGGTGGGCATGGTGGGGCCTCTTGGAAGGTGGACGCACGGGATCGGTATCCGTATCAGTACCAGCCCTGCAGGCGACGCCACGGGCTGAAAGGATCCTGCGCGATGGAGAGGGCGCCGGCGTCCGGGTGCTTGGGTTCCAGGACCTGGGCCAAGGCGGCCGCCACCAGGGCCGCGTCGGGGACGGGTCCTTCCACGGGATGCCAGTCCGCGAAGTACTCGTCCACGAAGGTGGTGAGTGTCTGGCCGGCCTGGAAGACCGGGTGGGTGATCACGTCCCTCAGGAAGGGGATGTTGGTGGCCAGGTCGCCCAGGATCACGTACTCCCGGAGGGCCTGTTCCATACGCTTGAGCGCGGTGGCCCGATCCCGGCCGTGGACCACCAGCTTCGCGATGAGGGGATCGTAGAAGTGGGTGAGGGCATCTCCGGAGTCCACACCGCTGTCCACCCGGATGCCCGGGCCCAGGGGTTCCCGTACGAGCTCCAGATGGCCTGTGGAGGGCACGAAGCCGTGGAGAGGGTCCTCCGCGTAGATCCGGCATTCGATGGCGTGGCCCCGAGGCCGGATCTCGTCCTGGGCCAGGCGAAGGGGCTCGCCGCTGGCCACCCGGATCTGCCAGTGCACCAGGTCCACCCCGGTGACCAGCTCGGTGACGGGGTGTTCCACCTGGAGCCGGGTGTTCATCTCCAGGAAGTAGAAGGAGCCGGTGGTCTCGTCCAACAGGAACTCCACCGTCCCCGCGTTCACGTAGTCCACGGAGCGGGCCAGGGCCACCGCGGCCTCTCCCATCTGGCGGCGCAGCTCTGGGGAGACCGCCGGGGAAGGGGCCTCTTCCACGATCTTCTGATGTCGCCGTTGGACCGAGCAGTCCCGTTCCCCCAGGTGGAGGACCTGGCCCTGGTGGTCGCCGAAGATCTGGATCTCCACATGTCGGGCCCGGGTCAGGACCTTCTCCAGGTAGATCCGCCGGTCCCCGAACGCGTTCTGGGCCTCCCGTCGGGCCGCTTCCAGCGCGGGGGGCATCTCCTCCGGGGTGGAGACCAGGCGCATGCCCTTGCCACCGCCTCCGGCCACGGCCTTGACCAACACCGGATAGCCCAGTTCGCCCGCGGCAGCCCGGAGGTCCGCGTCGTCCTGGCTGGCCTGGTAGCCCGGGATCACCGGAACGCCGGCCTCCTGGGCCTGGGCCCGGGCCGCGGTCTTGGAACCCATGATCCGGATGGCCTCCGGAGAAGGGCCGATCCAGGTCAGGTGGGCTTCCAGGACTGCCTGGGCGAAGTCGGGGTTCTCGGCCAGGAAGCCGTAGCCCGGGTGGATCGCGTCGGCCCCGGTCTGGTGGGCAGCCTCCAGGATCCGGTCTCCCCGGAGGTACGATTCCCCCGGGGCAGGCGGACCGATGCACACGGCCTCGTCGGCCAGGAAGACATGCCGGGCGAAGCGATCTGCCTGGGAGTAGACCGCCACCGTGCCGATGCCCAGCTCCCGACAGGCCCGGAGGACACGGACCGCGATCTCACCCCGATTGGCCACCAGGAGCTTGTGAATGGGTCGGGGCTCCACGGGAGAAGACCACCTTTCTTGCCAACGCGGGCCGATCTCGCTATACTGGCTGTAGGCCCGTTGCCGAGACAACGACTGCTCAACGCCTCGTGTCCTTTATACCAGATCCGCCTGGCCTTGTCGAAGCCTGGGCCTCTTCCGGGTCCTGCCATCGGCCGGATCTCTTCCCTCTCATGTTAAGGGGTCCAGATAGACCGGAAGGCCGCCCGAGCGCAGCCGAATCGGGTCTGCCCCTGTAGGCGGGTTTCTAGTCGATGAAAAACCGAAACAGTCGGTCCACCAGGTCCTCGTCTCCTGGGGATGTGCCTTTCGAGGGCCCTGGGCGGCCGGAGTGTTTGGCCTGAGGAGGGGCCTGGGAGCGGTCTGCCCAGGCCCGGGGCAAGCTCCCCGGTGGATGGCGAGCCGGATAGGCGGCGTTCCGCGGATCGTGGAGGGGATTTCCCAGCTCCACACCGGCCCGGAGCAGGACGTACTCGGCCCACCGGGCCTGCCGTTTCTTCACCCGGATGTACATGTGGTGCGCGTCGAACCGCCGGCCGTAGGTGGCCACGCCGTACCGCCGTAGCAGGTCCCGCACCTCGTTCAACGAGTACTGGCCCCCCTTGTCCACCCGGGGGATCGCGATCTCGTGGCCCGCGTCCCGATAGCGGCCCGCCGAGAACAGCCCTTCCAGCCAGTCCAACAGGTTCAAGGGCCCGAACACATACTCGTCCAGCAGATCCATCAGTGCACCCATGACCACCTCCCGTATCACAACCTGCTCCGCCGGGGAACAGCGGTCGACCCTTGAGGAGTCCCTGTCCTGCCCTCCATCCCCGGGACGGTCTCAGTTCCATGGTATCAGAACGCATGTTCTGTTGCAACTGTCGGAATTGCCGAACTTGATCCGGGAGGGGAGAAGGTAGCATGCGGTCTGTCGGGTGGTGGAAGGAGAGGAGGAGAAGGGAGCGCCGTGCCTGGGAACCCAAGGGCGCGGCCTGGACGGAGAGACGGTGGGGCAGCGGCTCTCCAGAGGGCTGGCGTGGGGATGGGCACGAGGTGGAGGCATGGCCATGGAACCCACGGGGACCATATCGGAGCTCATCGTTGGGATGAGCCAGCGCTCCTATCGGGTCAGCGAGCTCACGTTGGTGGGTCTCCTCTGGTTCTTCCTGGGCATCTGGGCCCGGGTGGCCTACCTGTCCAGCCAGAAGGCTTTCCACAAGATCTTCCAACCCCGAGCGCCCTCGTTGAAGGCGGAGTCCGCGCCCATGACCGTGCTCCTGTCGGGGCTGTGGGGCGGGTTCAAGGCCTTGGTGGCCGGTCTGTGTTGGTGGATCTTCCTGGTCCTCAGCATCGATTTTGTCCTCTTCTCCGGCCGGGCCACCGTCTGGATGGCCGGTCTTCTCGGCTACTGAGGTCCTGGAGAGAGGGATCCGTCCCAGGCCTAGGGGCTGGGGGAGCGGGCTCAGGGGCCCGCCAGCTCTGCCAGGGGGAGCTCCAGCGGCTCCAGCATGGGCCGAAGCCCGACGGCGTCCGCGGTGTAGAAGACCACCCGCAGGGTGGTGGGTTCCCCTGGGGACAGGGCCGGAAGGTCCCGGGCATCTCGCAGGAGCTGGCCCGGCTTCCACAGGGAGGAGGGATAGTAGACCCCTCCGGGAACCCGATCGTCCTGGGCCAGCTTGGTGCCCCGGGCGTCGAACACCTGGACGCTGACCGTGTAGTCCCGGGCCAGGGGTTCCTGGACTTCCCAGTAGAGGGTTGCACGCCACCCATCCGCCTGGGGGGCCAGCTCCATGCCCACCAGCTCCACAGGGCCATACGCCACCGGAGCCAGGGCCACCTCCTGGGGCAAGGTCACCGGCCCCAGGACCTGGAACAGAGGTTCCGGCCCCGCTGCCAGCTCGAAGGCCACCTCCAGGCCGGGCATGGGCTTGATGAGGTAGACCGGCCGGCCTGCGCCGGCCTCCAGGGCGGTCTGTACCACGGCGCCCACATCCGCGAGGCCGGGCTCCGAGGCCATGCGGGGGAACAGGCCGGTGATCCCGGGGGCTCGGCCCTCCACGGCCTGGAGGTAGTAGAGGGGAACCATCTCGTCCCGGTCGTTGGTCACCAGGATGGCGTCCCCCGGTGGGGGAGCGGACAGGATGGCCTCCCACATCTCCGGGGCCCTGCGGTCCTCGGCCCGGGAGGGAAGGGGCAGGAGGGGGCTTGTCATCCCCACCAGGCCCGCGGCCAGGAGCAGCCCGGCCGCGGGCCGTCCGAGCCGTTGGCGGGCCTGGCGCCACAGATCCTGCAGCCCCCGGGCCGCCCAGATGGCAGCCACCAGGTAGAGGGGGATGTAGTACACCTGGATGTCCCCGATGGCGTAGACCAGGTTGAAGGCCTGGAGCGCCAGTCCAAAGGGCAGGGTCAAGATCGGCCAAGTCCACTCTCGGTCCCGGAGCCACGCGCCCAGTCCCCAGGCCGCGACCAGGATCCCCAGGACCCCTGGATGCTCGGCCCACAGGGCCATGGCCCTTTCCACGCCCCGGGACAGCTCTCCCAGGCCGAGGAACTCTCCTGCCAGGCCCTGTCCGCTGACGAACTCCCAGAAGCCCTTCCAGCCCCCTGGGTACAGGTGCAGCACCCGGCCGTCCAGCCGGGGGTAGAGCCAGGGCGATGCCTCCGGACCGCTCCGCAGGGGGATGTACAGGTAGAGGAGCTGGGGCAGGGCCAGGGCTCCGGCGGCCAATCCCCAGTGTCGGGGGGAACGCCACCACGCTCGCCGCCGCCACAGGAGCAGGGCGAGCACCCCGGGGGCCAGGAAGAGCCCTGTGCGGTGATGGCCGATGGCCAGCCCCAACAGGAGGAGGGGAAAGGCCGGTGAGCCCTTCCCCCGGGCGTGGGGCCCGGTCGCGCGCAGGGTAGCTCCCAGGGTCAGGACCACGAGAAGGGTGTGGAGGGTGTAGACCTCTGCGATGAGGCTCTGGTCCACGAAGAGCGGGTTGAGGGCCAGGATCCCGACGCCGCCGAGCCCGAACCAGAGGGCGTGCCGGTCCGGCGGCTCGACGAGGTATTGCCCCAGGACCCGGATCAGAGCCCCCACGGTCAGGGCCCCGAAGAGGCCGCTGAGCAGGTTCAGCCCGTATCCAGGGTGCACCTGGAACAGGGCCAGGCCGTGCTGCCAGGCCCATCCCAGCAGGAGGTAGAGGGGGTAGCCTGTGGGATGGGCCAGGCCCAGTCGCCAGGCCGCGAGCTGGAACTCCCCGGCATCGCCGAAGAGCAGCCCTGGGGCCAGACGGGGCAGCACCAGGGCCAGCCAGGTCGTGGCCCCGAGCAGGGCCACGGCCTCGGGCCATCGGGCTCGTGGTCGGTTCGGGTCTGGAGAGGAGGCGGATCCAGCGTTCGATTTGACCGAAGATCCCATGATGGCGGATAATGGTGTCCTGTTGTGCCGATCTCGGCAACCCCTCTGGCAGACCGAGGAGGCCGTTCTGGCCATGCCGGCCCAGGCCCTGGTGATCGTACCGACCTACAACGAGAAGGAGAATCTGGACCCCCTGGTGCGTCGGCTCCGGTCCCTGCCCCAGGAGGTCCATGTGTTGGTGGTGGACGACAACTCCCCGGACGGCACCGGGCAGATCGCGGATGCCCTGGCCGCCGGGGATCCCGGTGTCCGGGTGCTCCACCGGCCGGCCAAGCTGGGCCTGGGCACCGCGTACCGGGCGGGCTTCCGATACGGCCTGGAGCAGGGCTACCGCTTCCTCTGCACCATGGACTGCGACTTCAGCCATAGCCCCGAGAGCCTGCCCGCGCTCCTGGCCAAGGCCGGAGAGGGCTACGACCTGGTCATCGGCAGCCGGTACGTGCCCGGTGGCCGGGTGGTGGGGAGCACCCCGTTGCGCCGACTCATCAGCTACGGCGCGAACTGGCTGGCCCACACCGTCCTGGGCATCGACGTCCGGGACTGCACCGCGGGCTTTCGCTGTTACCGCCACACGGTGCTGGAGGCCATCGATCTGGATCGGATCTTCAGCAGCGGCTACAGTTTCCTCATCGAGATGGCCTTCTACGTCCAGCAGACCGGCTTCCGCATCGCGGAGGTGCCCATCACCTTTGTCAACCGCACCCAGGGGGCCAGCAAGATCTCCAAGGCCGAGATCGCCAAGGCCTTCTACACCCTGCTCCGCCTGCGCACCCGCTCCCTCCCCTGGGACTGGATCGTGGCCCAGGCCAGGCATCGGGCCGGGGGCTCTCGGCTTCGCAGCCGGTGAACTTGGCCGGGGGCCGCATCGGGCCGGGGCCGTTCCCCTGCATCCATCCCCTCATCGACCGATCCACACCCGGCCGACGGCCGCGGCCAGGGAGCGACGGTCCGGGTTCAGGCCGATCCGCAGGAAGGCTTCCTGGGGATGGAGGACCCAGGCGGCGCTCCCCGGAGGGCTTCCCTGCACGCCCACCAGGGCCAGGTAGCGCTCCTGGAGCGCCGCCTGGGTCACGTCCGCGCCCAGGTCCCGCAGCGCCTCCACCGCCTCCGCGGTCAGCCGCAGCCAGCCGGCCCCCTTCGCGGCCACGATCACGATGCGGCCTGGAGGGATCTCGGCCAGGAACTGGGCCAGCTTCTGGCTCTCGTACTCGTTGGCTGCGGTGTCGAATCCCTCCTTGGCCAGCACCGCTCCGCTCTCCGGATCCAGCACCGTCACGTTGAGTCCCCGGCGCCCCGCGGAGCCGTCCACCATGCGGCCTTCCGGGTCGAAGAGGGCGATGAAGGCCCCCTCGGGGAAGCTCTTCACCTCCACGTCCACCGGCAGCGCGGTTCCGGTGGTGCCGATGGCCCGGTGGCCGGGGATCACCTGGCGGGGCACCGCGGCGTAGGCCCAGCGCAGGCAGACACGGTTCACCGTGTTCCGCAGGGCGGCTCCAGGCACGGACCAGCTCCGGGTCTGCCATCCGTCCGCCAGTTCCAGGGGGTCCAGGGTCTGGCCGTTGACCACCGCTGTGGCCACCTGGGTGGGACCGTTGGGATAGGCAAAGGGGTGGAGGTCCACGGTCAGGGTGTAGGTGGCCTGGTCCTGGACCTGGCGCAGGGGGATGAGGAGGCAGCTCTCCGTCCCGGTGGCCCAGATGGCCGGCTGGCCGTAGATCGTGTCCGTCTCCGCCCCGTCCCAGCCCTCGGCCCGGTAGGGAAAGGTCCCCGGCTCGCCCAGGCGGAGCTGAAAGCGATCCGTGCCCGGAGGCTGCACCGTGCGGTAGGCCCGAATCCCCTGACCGGTCCAGAAGGGTTCCCGTTCCAGGGGCAGGATCTCCCAGGCCAGCCGCCAGCTCTCCTGCCAGGTGTCCGCGTAGGGGAAGCGCTGGGGAATGGCCGGGAAGAGGAGCACGTAGCCGATGTTGTAGAGATAGACCAGCTCCGGGGCCTGGGTTTTCGCGGCCTGGACCAGCGCGGGATCCACCTGTCCCTTGGACTGGACCTCCACCAGGGCCTGGAAGAGGGGAATGCGCCGGAAGTAGTCCATCTTGAAGTCCGGGGCTCGGCTGATGTTCCCTCCGAGCATGGGCTTCTGGTGGACCGTCTGGTAGTACTGGAGGCGGGTGCGTTCCGGGCCGAGGGTGCCGAAGCTGTTGCGCCAGCCCAGGGGCAGATGCATCACCGACACCGGCCGGGGGTCCGCGGCGATCTGCGTGTAGACCTCCGGCACCCGGGCATCGGAGAGGGGCAAGGGGACGGCCAGATGCTCGAAGAGGATCAGGAGGCCCAGGAGGCCGGCGAGGAGGCCGGAGCGGGTGAGAAGGGCGCGAGGGAGGGAAGGGGCTCGGGGGGAGACGGCGGCCGGTGCTCCGCCTCTCTCCTCCTGCCTGCGGCCCCAGGCCCTCCTCGACAGCCAGTACACCCCATAGCCCACCAGCACGGCCACACCCAGCATCAGCAGGACACTGTTCCGGTTGGGGGCCCGGTTGGCCCGGACAATGGGGATGTAGTGCAGCAGGGCGTAGGGCAGGGGGAAGCTGGTCTCCACGCCGTCCAGGTCGAAGCGATAGCGGCCGTTGATCTGGAGGAACGGCCCCAGGGTGAAGAGCCCGAACACCAGGGCGGTCCAGGCCCAGATGCGGACCTGGCGGCGGAAGGCCAGGAAGCCCACCAGGGCCAACAGGCCGGTGGCCCACCCTATGAACACGGTGTTGATGTCCCGGAAGCCGGTGACCCCCCCTTCCAGGGCACGGAGCTGCACCCGGCGCAGCTCGGCCACCAGGTCCCCTCCGAACACCGGGTGGAGCACGGTGGGGGTGAACCAGCCCAGGAGGTCGGTGCTCAGCGGGATGGCCTCGCCCCAGCCCTTGAGGGCGAAGTCCTGGGTGATGAACTGGCGCAGGATGGGGATCAGCACGGGCGACCAGAGGAGAAAGGCCACGGCTCCGGCCAGGGCCAGGGCGGCCAGGCCCAGCCCGGGAGGGGGAGCCGCCCGGGAGCTCCGGGGCCTTCCCGCCAGGATCTCCCGTCCGTGCACCAGGAGGACGATCAGGGTGAAGATGGCCAGGAAGACGGCCACGATCATCTCGGCCAGACCCGCCAGGGCGAAGAAGAGCCCGGCCAGGGCCCCGGACCGCAGGCGATGGGCGGGTGGGCGGTGGGGGGCCAGCGCCTGGAGGAGGGCCAGCGCGTAGAAGGGGATCCACTGGGTGGTGACCATGTCGTAGTGGCCCAGGGTCATGTAGACGGCCCGGTTGGAGGCAAAGGCATAGAGGATCCCCGCGAGGAGGGCGGCCAGGGTCGGGGCCTCGTCCCACCTCTGACCTCTGACATGCCCTCCCCGCTCCGCCGCCCTCGGGTTGTTATGGGCCAGGAGCCAGCACACCAGCAGGTAGGTGCCGTACCCGCTCAGGACCGTGCTGAGCCAGAGGACCGTGTTGGAGGCCACCACCAGGTTCAGGGCCAGGTACACGGGCTGGGCCACCAGGGCGTTGAAGAGGTTGTAGGTGTAGAGGATCAGGTCGATGCCCAGGGGATAGTAGATCAGCTCGGTCCGGAGGGGATCCACCAGCCGATCCACCGCGGCATACTTGAAGTACCAGATGTTCCAGACGAAGGTGAACTCGTCGAAGGCCCATTGGGGCACGCCGGGCACCCATCCGTTCAGGCGGGCCGGCAGAGGCCAGGAGAGGGCCAGGGCCAACACCGTGAGGAGCCCCAGGGCCGTTCGATGCCCCAGGATGCTGGCCCAGGCGGCCCGTGAGGCGCGGTGGGCGGAGGGGGTTGCAGGGCTCACACCGGCTTTTCCGCGAGGCATAGGATGCTGGTTCCAAAGGGCAGGGAGACACGCTCGATCAGGGCCGCCTCCAGCCAGCCGATCCCGTGGAGGAGGGTGTTGGCCGGCTCGGGGGTGGGCTCCATCTCCACCTGGTAGACGGTCTCGTCCTCGGTCAGGTGGGGGCTGGCCAGCTCGGGCGGTTCGGGGCGCAGCAGGCGCACGGCCGCGATCAGGGGGAAGACGAAGAAGTTGTTGTAGCTGGCTCGGCGTACCCGGAAGCCGCTCAGCTCCAGCTTCTGGCACAGCTCGGGGATGGTGTAGCGCCGTTTGTGGTCGTTGATCACGTCGTTGTAGCTCCAGAGCCACATGAAGGCCGGCACGGTGATGAGGGCCTTGCCCCCGGGCCGGAGCACCCGGAAGGCCTCTTGGAAGACCTGGAGCTCCGGCTCGATGTGTTCCACCGTGTCCAGCAGGGCGACCAGGTCGAAGCAGCCCTCTGGGAAGGGAAGCTGTTCACCGCTGGCCTGGAGCACGGTCAGGCCCCGTTGCCGGGCCACGGCCAGGGGACGGGGATGGGGATCCACGCCGATGACCTGGCCGTAGTGGGCCAGGTGGTGGGCCATGTTCCCCGCGCCGCAGCCCACATCCAATATCCGGCGATCCGGACGATGGGGCTCGAGCTCGGCGTCCAGGTATTTGAGGATGGCTCGGGTCCGGCTGGCAAACCACCAGTGTCGGTCCTCCGGCAGCACGGTCAGTACGGGAGTGGCCATGTCGGTTCGATGGTTCTTCGATGACGCTCTGGATCGATGGTTCGGTGAAACGGCCTGGGCGAGCAGGTGCCCGGCCCTCTCGGGCCCTGGAGAGCCCCTCCAGGCTCTCCGCCCCATCTTCTTCCCCGGCCGGGCACCCCAGGGGCTATTCCTGTTGGGCCTGCCGCGCGTACAGCTCGCTGGTGATGCGGACCATGGCCGCGTAGCTGTCGGCCTTCAGGGACGCGCCGCCGATGAGCGCGCCGTCGATGTCGGGCTGTTCCATGAAGGCCTGGATGTTGTCCGGGTTGGTGCTGCCGCCGTAGAGGATGCGGACGGCCTCGGCCAGCTCATGGCCGTAGAGCTCGCGAAGGGTGCCCCGGACCACGTTGCTGCAGACCTCCTCGGCCTGTTCCGGGGTGGCCGCGCGGCCGGTCCCGATGGCCCAGATGGGCTCGTATGCGAACACCAGTTGACCGACCTGCTCCGGGCCGAGGCCCTCCAGGGCCGCCCGAACCTGCCGGCCCACGAAGGCGTAGGTCTCTCCGGCCTGGTTCTGCTCCAGGCTCTCCCCCACACAGACGATGGGGGTCAGGCCATGGGCCAGGGCAGCCTGCACCTTGCGGTTCACCGTCTCGTCCGTCTCGCAGAAGTGCTGGCGGCGTTCGCTGTGGCCCAGGATCACGTACTGGACCAATCCCTCCAGCATGGTGGGGCTGATCTCCCCGGTGTACGGGCCGCGGTCGGCCCAGTGCATGTTCTGGGCTCCCAGGAGGATGGACACATCCGCCACCACCGAGCGGACCGCGGAAAGGCACACGAAGGAGGGGCAGATCACCCGCTCCACGTTGTCGTACTCGGAGGCCAGCTCGCAGATGCCCCGGGCCAGGGCAATGGCCTCGGGGATGGTCTGGTTCATCTTCCAGTTGCCGGCCATCATGGGGACACGCATACAGCATCTCCTTTCTCGTCCCTGGGAGGGCGCGGACAGGGCCTGGGGAAGGAAGGGCCGCGGGACTATCCAGGGGGCTCGGAGGGGCGGTTCGCAGCTCCTGGGCCCTCCTGGGCATCGTCCTCTTCCTCCGCTGCCGTAGGGGGGTGGAGGAACCGCTCCCGTTCCACCGCGTACTCCTCGGCCGTGAGCCAGCGGCCGCCGTGGACCTTGTGGCGGAGCAGACGGCGCTGGCCGTCGAACCACAGCTCCACCTCCACCCGGGTGAAGCAGCGGCGGGCTCCGCTGCCCTCGATGACCTTGCGCGCATAGTAGGCGGCATCGGGCTCGTCGCTCAGGCTGAGCGCGTTGAGCAGGTCCACCTCGGCCTTGAGGGGCTCCTGGCAGCGATGGCTCAACACATAGACCGACAGGGTGCGCCGGGTGCTCTCGCCCGCGGCCTGGCCCAACCAGCCGAGGAGCCGTTTCAGGAAGGCCATGTCCCTGTCTCCGCCGGATCAGGTCTCCGCATCCTGGAGGGCCGCGATGCCGGGCAGCTCCTTGCCCTCCAGGAACTTCAGGCTGGCCCCGCCGCCGGTGCTGATATGGGTCATCCGGTGGGCCAGGCCGGTCTGGTGGACAGCGGCCGCGCTGTCCCCGCCGCCGATGATGGTGGTGGCGTCCGACAGGTCGGCCAGGATCTCGGCCATGGCCACCGTGCCCTTGGCAAACGCGGGGAACTCGAACACCCCCATGGGGCCGTTCCAGAAGACTGTGTGGGCACCGGCGAGGTGGTTCGCGTAGTGGGCGATGGTAGCCGGACCGATGTCCAGGGCCATCCAGCCTTCGGGCACCTGGCTCACCGCGACCACCTTTCCGTTCGCGTCGGGCGCGAAGGCGTCGGCCACCACCAGGTCCACGGGCAGGCGCAGCACGTCTGGGGCCTGTTCCATGAGCCGGGCGGCCACGGGGATGGCCTCCTCCTCCACCAGGCTGGCCCCCATGGCATAGCCCTCCGCGGCCAGGAAGGTGTTGGCCATGCCGCCGCCGATGAGGATGGTGTCCACTTTCTCCAGGAGTCGGTGGATGACCCGGATCTTGTCCCGGATCTTGGCGCCGCCCAGGATGGCCACGAAGGGGGGCTCTGGGTTCTCCAGCACCCGTCCCAGGTATTCCAGCTCCCGTTCCACCAGGAGCCCGGCCACCCCGGGCAGATGGCGGGCCACCCCCACGGTGCTGGCATGGGCCCGATGCGCGCTGCCGAACGCGTCCATGACGAAGACATCGCCCAGCCGGGCCAGCTCCTGGGCCAGGGTGGGGTCGTTCTGGGTCTCCCGGGGGTCGAAGCGGGTGTTCTCCAGCAGCAACACCTCCCCCGGCCCCAGGGCCTGGGCCGCGGCCTGGGCCTGGGGGCCCACCAGCTCCTCCACGAAGTGGACCGGACGCCCCAGGAGCTCGCCCAGGCGGTGGGCCACTGGGCGCAGGCTGTAGCGGGGATCGACCCCCTTGGGCCGTCCCAGGTGGCTCATGAGCACCACCGCAGCCCCGTGCTCCACCAGGTACTGGAGGGTGGGCAGGGCCGCCCGGATCCGGGTATCGTCCACGATGTGGCCCCGGGCGTCCATGGGCACGTTGAAGTCCACCCGGACCAGGGCCCGTTTGCCCGGCCAGTCGATGTCGCGAATCGTCCTCTTGCGCATGGATACGGACTCCTCTCGAGAGGAGAAAGGGTAGGGAGTAAGGAGTAAAAAGGAGGAATGAGTAAAGAGTAAGGGGTAAAGGGTAAGGGAATCTTTCCGCCCATGGTCTACTTACTCGTTTTACTCATCACTCATTACTTTACTCATTCCCCATTACCCATTCACTCTATTACTCATTTTTCTGTGCTTACAGCCCCTGCTGGGCGATGTAGGCGGCCAGATCCGTGACCCGGACGCTGTAGGCCCATTCGTTGTCGTACCAGGTGACCACCTTCACCAGGTCGCCGTAGAAGCGGGTGAACGCCGCGTCCACGATGCTGCTGCGGCTGTCTCCCTTGAAGTCGGAGCTGACCAGGGGTTCGTGGCTCACCCCCAGGATCCCCTTCATGGGGCCGTTGGCCGCAGCCTCGAAGGCCGCGAGGAGCTCCTGGTCGGTGCCCGGTCGGCTCACCTTGGCCACGAAGTCCACCACGCTCACCGTGCTCACCGGCACCCGCATGGCCATGCCGTCGAAACGCCCCTGGAGTTCCGGCAGCACCAGGCCCACGGCTCGGGCGGCCCCGGTGGTGGTGGGGATGATGTTCATGGCTGCGGCCCGGGCCCGACGCAGGTCCTTGTGGACCAGGTCCAGGATGCGTTGGTCGTTGGTGTAGGCGTGGACGGTGGTCATCACCCCTCGTTCGATGCCGAAGGTGTCGTGCACCACCTTGGCGGCCGGGGCCAGACAGTTGGTGGTGCAGCTCGCGTTGGAGAGGATGTGGTGGTGGGCCGGGTCGTAGCGCTCGTGGTTGACCCCCATGCAGATGGTGATGTCCTCACCTTTGGCCGGCGCGCTGATGATGACCTTCTTCGCGCCCGCGGCCAGGTGGAGGCCCGCCTTCTCCCGGTCCCGGAAGATCCCTGTGCTCTCCACCACGATCTCCACGCCCAGGTCGCCCCAGGGGAGCTTGCCGGGATCCCGCTCGCTGAGCACCCGGATGCGGTCCCCGTTGATGACCAGGTCTCCGTCCACCACCTCCACCGTCCCCTGGAAACGGCCGTAGTTGGTGTCGTACTGGAAGAGGTGGGCGTTGGTGTGCACGTCGGCCAGGTCGTTCACCGCGACCAGATCGAACTCCCCGGGATGGTGCTCGAAGAGGGCCTTGGTGACCTGGCGTCCGATGCGGCCAAAGCCGTTGATGGCAATCCGAGTGGCCATGGTCTTCTCTCCTCTACGGTTGGGTTTGGTACGGTTGGGTTTGGGGTGAACAGGAGATGTGGGACTTGGTTCTCCGGTTGGATGCGTCGTCTGGGTGTATCGTTGGGCATGACAGTCCGGACACCGGCCGGATCGGGCCGTTCCCTTGTGCATTTTACCACAGGGCGGGCAAACTCCTCATCCGGTGGGCTCGGCCGTGTGGCGCGCCTCCGCGTAGAGGGCCATGATCGCGGCGGCCACCTTGTGGGGGTCGTGGCGCAGGGGATGGGCCGGATCCACCAGGTCCGCGGTGAAGAGGTGGTAGGGCAGCGAGCGTTGCTCCTGGGGGGGACGGACCCACTGGATTCCCGGGGGCAGGGCCACGTGCTCGGGGCAGTGGTCGTTGGCCAGCACCGCGGTGAACGCGTCCCCCACGTGGCGTCGGAGCTGCCGCATGTGCTCGGAGACGTCGAAGCCGTCGGTCTCGCCGGGCTGGGTGGTCAGGTTGCAGACGTACAGCCGGAACCCGGGGGCGGCCCGGATGGCCGCCTGGATCCGGGGCACCAGCAGGTTGGGCATGAGGCTGGTGAAGAAGCTGCCCGGCGCGGCCAGGATCAGGTCGGCCTCCAGGATGGCCCGGATGGTGTCTGGATAGGCCCAGGCGTCCTCCGGCTCCAGGTGGACCCGCACGATCTGCCCGCCGGCCTGGGGGATACGGCTCTCGCCCCGGACGAAGAGCCAGCGCTCCTCCGGGCCGTCCTGGCAGCGTACCTCCGCGCAGAGGACCACAGGATCCAGGGTGCTGGGCAGGATGCGGCCTCGGACGGCCAGGACCCGGCTGCTCGCGGCCAGGCCCTCCTCGAAGCTCCCCGTGATCGCGGCCATGGCGGTGATGAAGATGTTGCCGAAGTTGTGTCCGCCCAGGCCGTCCGCCTCGGCAAAGCGGTACTGGAGGAGCTGGGCCATGAGCCCCTCCGCCTCGCTCAGGGCGATGAGGTTGTTGCGGAAGTCCCCCGGGGGCAGGACATGCATGTCCCGCCGCAGTCGGCCGCTGCTCCCGCCGTCGTCGGCCACGGTGACCACCGCGGTCAGGTGATCCGTGTACTCCCGAAGCCCCCGCAACAGGCTGGGCATCCCGGTCCCCCCGCCGATGACCACGATCTTGGGGCCGCTGCGGCGTCTCTGTTGGGCCTGGCGCACGGCCAGGGCCTGCACCAGCTCCCGGCGGGGGGGCATGCGGTCCTGGCGCAACAGCGCCGCCCCCATGGACCGGCTCAGCTCCAACACGGCCCAGGCCACCCCCACCAGCCCGCCCACGGCCAGGAGCAGCCCCAGGAACAGGAGCCCCCAGCGCTCCAACAGCCCGGGCCAGGGCCGATCCGGGCGGAGAAGGGCCTGGACACCCAGGTCGATCCCCAGGGCCGCGAGGAGCACCCCCGCGAGGATGGCCAGGATCCAGCGCTTGATGTAGAGGCCGGGCCGCAGCAGGAGGGGCCAGCTCCGTCCGGCTGTGGAGGTCCTGGGCCTGGAGGCCTGGAGAGATTTCCACCGGCTCATGGCAGGATCATCGGGGCCATCCGGTCAGCACCACCCCGCAGGCGATGGCCCCTGCCGCCGCGAGGCGCAGATTTCGGGCCGGTTCCCGGAAGAGCCAGCTTCCCAGGAGCACCCCCCACACGATGCTGAGCTGTCGAAAGGCCACCACGTAGCTCACCTGGGGCACCAACTGGTAGGCCCACAGGACGAGCCCGTAGGCCCCGGCGATGAAGAGGCCGGCCACAGCCCCCCACCGCCACCGCCCCGCGTCGCCGGGGGACACCGGCACCCGGGCCACGAGTCGAAGGCCCAGGTAGAGCCAGGGCGCGGTGAAGAGGGCCTGCAACAGGATGTAGCGGAGCGCGGAGCCCGGCCCCGGGAACATCGTCTCCTGGGCGATCTTGTCCAGACCGCTGTAGCCCAGGGTGCCCAATGCGGTGACCGAGACCCACAGGCCGGTGCGGTTCAGGTAGCGTTCCCGCCGGATCTCCCGGAGGGAACGGAGGGGAGCCATCAGGCACCCCAGGGTCACCAGGCCCATGCCCAGCCATCCCAGGGGAGAGGGGGCCCGGCCCCGGGCCACGTCGAAGAGGCCCAACAGGAGAACGGGCAGGGCCCGGGCCACCGGATACACCACCGTGAACTCCCCGGAGCGGTAGCCTGCGATCAGTCCGGTGGAGTAGGTGGCCAGGGCCAGGCCGCTCAGCGCGGCCAGGCCCAGCACCGTCCCCGGGATCTCTCGCTGGAGCCCAGCTCCCAGGACCGCGGGGAGGCCCACCAGGCCGGTGACCACGTAGGCCCGCCAGAGCAGGGCCGGATCGCCGCGCCGGGCATGGGCCAACAGGTTCCATCCCGCGTGGAGGAATGTGGAGGCCAGGACCAGGGCAGCCGGGAGCGGGCTCATGGCCGGGATCGCCTTTCCAGGTTGGAGAAATGGGCCGGTGCCGCCGGGGATGCCAGACTGTCCAGGGCCGGGATCCAGCCGGCCCACACGGAGGAGGAGCCAGACGATCGCACATGGCCGATGGACGGTCCTGCCCAGGGGGCGGTTCCGCATCCGATACCGTGGAGAGGGCAGCGCGGCGGAAAAGGCTGTTCGTGTCCTCCGGGCCCCTCGGATCCCTGCCCGGCGTTCCCTTGCCCTCGGCCCGTGTTCGGTTGTACAGTATAGCCGCGTTCAGGAGCAGACCCAAATGGATGGCCGACCGACCGAACCCATCTGTGTGGCCGTCGCCGGCCTGCCTGGCAGCGGCAAGTCCACGGTGGCCCGGCTGCTGGCCCAGGAGCTGGGCGCACTCTGGTTGCGCTCGGACGCCCTGCGCAAGGAGCTGTTTCCCCAGCCCTCCTACACCTCAGAGGAGAGCCGGGCCACGTACCGGGAACTGTTGCGTCGGGCCGATGCGGCCCTGGCCCGGGGACAGTCCGTGGTGTTGGACGCGACCTTTCGCCGGCGGGCCCTGCGCCAGGCGGCCCGGGAGCAGGCCCAACGTCGAGGAGCCCGGTGGCTCCTGGTATGGGTCACCGCCCCGGAGGAGGTGGTGCAGGCTCGGCTGGCCCGCCGCCGGAGCGATCTCTCCGACGCGGACTACGCCGTCTACCTCCAGCTCCGGTCGGAGGTGGAGCCCCCGGGCGACCAGGAGCCCCATGTGGTGGTCGACAACCGAGGCACCCGTCGGGCGCTGGAGGCCCAGGTCCGTGGGTGGGTCCAGCAGCTTCGGGCGGATCCGTGAAGGCAGAGGCCGTCGCCGATCCTCCGGCCCATTTTCGTTGACGGAAGCGCGGTGCTGGGTTATAATCGGGGCGAACTTCGCCCGTTCGGCATCTGCCCGATTTCCGTTCCAGCCCATCGCCATACCGCGCCCTAGCTACATCCCTGCCAGAGGAGTGCCATGAGCACAGCAGCTCCGGCCCAGGCCAGGAAGCGCCGCCTCTCCCAGATGGAGCTCGAGGAGCAGCTCACCGGGTTCCTCTACATCCTGCCGGCCACCCTGTTGGTGGCCGTCTTCGGCCTCTTCCCCATCGGGTACGCCTTCTACATGAGCCTGCGCCGTTGGCGGGTGGTCGATCGGGGGTTTGTGGGGCTGTCCAACTACCAGAAGGCCCTGGGCGACTTCCTGGGCGCGGGCATCTTCGTCCTGGGCTTTGTCCTCCTGGTGGTCGCGCTGGTCACCTGGGATCGGGCCCGGGGTCGACGGGAGGTGGATCCCATCCGCCGGATCGGGCTGCCGTTGGTCCTGGCCGCTCTGGGGTTCCTGGCCATCAGCCAGGGCTGGGAACGGATGTACGGGGAGGCGGATCGGCGGTTCCTGAACTCTCTCCCGGTCACCTTCTACTACGCGATGGGCTCCATTCCCATCCAACTGGCCATCGCGTTGATGTTGGCCTACATCCTCTTCCAGAAGATCCGGGGGCAGGAGTTCTTCCGCATGATCTTCTTCCTGCCCTACGTGACCCCGGTGATCGCCACCGCGCTGGTCTTCCGCTTCATCTTCAACCCCCGGCCCACCTCCCTGGCCAACCAGATCCTGGGGGTCCTGGGCCTGGAGCCCAAGGAATGGCTCTTCGAGCCGAGACCCTTCTTGGAGGTGATGTTCGGCCTCCAGCTGGAGGGGTTCTGGTCGGGGCCCAGCATGGCCCTGGTCTCCATCATCATGTTCGGCATCTGGACCTTCGTGGGCTACAACACGGTGATCTTCCTGGCCGGCCTGGGCAACATCCCCCGGGACGTGTACGAGGCCGCGGAGATCGATGGTGCCAACCCATGGCAGGTCTTCCGGCACGTCATCGTGCCCCTGCTCTCGCCGGTGACCTACTACCTGGCCCTGGTGGGGTTCATCGGCACCTTCAAGGCCTTCAACCACATCTATGTGATGCAGGAGCCCTCGGCCCAGAACACGGTGATCACCACCAGCGTGTCCATCTTCAACACCTTCTACAAGGCCAGCCAGTTCGGCTACGCCTCGGCCCAGGCCATCCTGTTGTTGATCATCATCCTGTTCCTGACCTACGTGCAGACCCGGATCTTCGGAGAGAGGGTGTTCTATGGCTGAGACCGCCCGACAACTGGAGGGGCTGGCCGGCGTCCCCCGTACCGGTGTACGGGTCCGTCGTCCTGTGGGCGCCACCCTGGGCCACCTGCTCATGTACGCCATCCTCCTGGTGGGAACCGTCATCGCGGTGTTGCCCTTCTACTGGATGATCGCGGCCTCTCTGATGACCTACGGCGAGACCGCCCTGCGCCAGTGGTGGCCCGAGGTGCCCCAGTGGGCCAACTACGTGGAGGCCTGGACCGAGGCCAAGTTCTCCAAGTACTTCATGAACAGCGTCGTCATCACCGCGGTGACCGTCTCGGGGCAGCTCCTCACCTCCATCCTGGCCGCCTATGCCTTTGCCCGGATCCGCTTCTGGGGCCGCGAGGTGATCTTCGCTGTGCTCCTCAGCACCATCATGATCCCCAGCATGGTGACCATGATCCCCAACTTCCTCATGATCCGGGGCAGCATCATCCCCCTGCCCGGCGGCTCCTGGCTGAACACCCTCCAGGGGATCACCGTGCCCTACATGGCCAGTGTCTTCAGCATCTTCCTGCTCCGGCAGTTCTTCGCCCAGATCCCCTGGGAGCTGTGGGACGCCGCCCGCATGGACGGCGCCAGCCACACCCGCTTCCTCTTCCAGATCGTGTTGCCCATCAGCAAGGCGCCCATCTTCACCGTGTTGATCTTCGCCTTCATCGGCGCCTGGAACGACTTCCTGTGGCCCCTGCTGGTCACCACCAAGGACACTTGGCGTCCCCTGATGGTGGGTCTCTGGACCTTCGCCACCGAGGCGGGGCCGGAGACCAACCTGATGATGGCCGGGGCCACCATCACCGTGATCCCGATCCTGGTGGTCTATTTCCTGACCCAGAAACAGTACACGGAGGGCATCGCGACCTCGGGGCTGAAGGGCTGAACGGACCTTCGGCCACAGGGCCCCATCCTCCACGCCCGCAGCCCTCATCGTCCGTATCCCAGTGCGTTGTGCAGCTCGTTCCACTTTCAGCAGTTCACGAATTCGCAGCGGAATCGGCATCCTCAGATGCCGATTCCAGAGGGGCGATGCCGCATCGGAGGATGCTCACTCCTCCGTTTGGCTAAAATCGTGAATGACTGACTTTCCCAACCCAAAGGAGAGAGCCTATGAACGTGCGACGTTTCTCGGTCCTGGCCATTCTGGTGGTGATCGCGCTGGTGTTGGCCGCGTGTCCCGCGGGCCAGTCGCCCGCCCCGGCCCAGGAGGCGGCTGCCCCGGCTCAGGAGGCCGCAGCCCCGGCCCAGGAGACCGGGGAGGAGATGGCCGAAGAGGCCCCGGCCCAGGAGGCCGCGGGGCCCTACGCGGAGGTGGACCCCACAGGCGTGGAGATCACCTTCTGGTACCAGCACAGCCGCCAGCGCGAGGAGGCCCTGCAGGAGATCATCGCGGAGTTCAACGAGACCAATGAGTGGGGCATCACCCTGGTGGGCGAGTACCAGGGCGGCTACGGCGACATCTTCAACAAGATGCTCAACGTCATCGGCACCCCCGACGCGCCCAACCTGGTGGTGGCCTACCAGAACCAGGCCGCGACCTACCAGCTCGCGGACGCGCTGGTGGACCTGACCCCCCTGGTCAACAGCCCCCGCTGGGGCCTGAGCGAAGAGGAGCTGGCCGACTTCTTCCCGGCCTTCCTGAAGGCCGACGTCTTCCCCACCTTCGGGGGCGCTCGCCTGGGCTGGCCTCCCAACCGCTCCATGGAGGTCATGTACTACAACGAGGAATGGCTGGCCGAGCTGGGCTTCGATGGGCCTCCCCAGACCCCGGACCAGTTCCAGGACGCCGCCTGCAAGGCCGCCCGCCAGCCCTTCAGCAAGGCCGTGGGGGAGGGCAGCCGGGGCTATGAGCTGAGCATCGACGCCTCTCGCTTCGCGAGCTGGACCTTCGCCTTCGGCGGCGATGTCTTCGACTACGAGGCCAACCAGTACGCCTACAACAGCCCCGAGGCCGTCCAGGCCATGGAGTTCATCCAGGGCCTGTTCAACGAGGGCTGCGCCAGCGTGGTCACCGAGCGCTACGGCGACCAGACCAACTTCGGCAACGGCACCACCCTCTTCACCGTGGGCTCCAGCTCCGGCCTGCCCTTCTACCGCAGCGCGGTGGAGGAGGGCGCCAACTTCGCCTGGAACGTGGATGCCCTGCCCCGGCTGACGCCGGAGCCGGTGATGAACCTCTACGGGGCCAGCGTCAGCGTGGTCAAGGCCTCGCCCGAGGAGGAGGTGGCCTCCTGGCTCTTCCTGAAGTACTACACCAGCCCCGAGGTCCAGGCCAAGTGGGCCAAGGTCAGCAACTACTTCCCCGTGCGCCAGAGCGTGGCCGAGCAGCTCGGCGACTACTTCGCGGAGAATCCCCAGTACGCCAAGGCCTTCGACCTGCTGCCCTATGCCAAGACCGAGCCCCCGGTGCCCGGCTATGACTTCGTCCGGGATCTGGTGCGGGAGGCCATGGCCGCCATCGCAGACGGCGCGGACGTCCAGAGCACCCTGGATCAGCTGAACGAGGAGGCCAACCAGATCCTGGCCGAGCAGTTGGCCGAGTGAGCCGGTCCCTTCCCTGTCCTCCGCATCCGGAGGGCCTGCCCGAAGCCCTGGGGCCGGACAGCCCCAGGGCTTCGTTTTGGGCCCTGGGTGCCCCGCGGCGGGCCCATCCCCTGGATCAGCGCCTGTCGAACCGCAGTCCCTTGAACCGTTCGAAGTAGCGCACGCTCCCGTCGGGCTGGAGTTCCCCGGACCGCTTTCGCATCCACTCCGCGAGCCTCTCCGGCTCCTCGAACTGGCTCTCGTGGCACAGGATGGCCTGGAGCTTCTGCTCGAAGACCTCGGTGATGTCCACCTCCACCGTGGGCTGGGCATGGCCGCTCACGTAGAGCTGTTGGATCTTGTGGGGCCGGTAGCCCTCGTCGGCCATGTCCGGGTAGAACATGGGGTTGTCGGCCGCGGGGAAGATGGCCTCCAGGGCCACCAGGCCGGCATTCCGGTGGTCTGGATGGTTGATGTAGTTCTCCCCGAAATAGCGTTCTGGATTGGAGCAGATGATCAGCTCGGGCCGGATGCGCCGGATCTCCCGGGTGACCCGCTTCCGGATCTCCGGGGTGGGGCGGAGGAAGCCGTCCTCCTCCCCCATGAAGAGCACCTCCTTCACCCCACACAGCTCCGCGGCTCGACGCTGTTCCTCCTTGCGCATGAGGATGAGCTGGTTGCGGGTGATCAGGGGGTTGTGGTTGCCCTTGTCCCCGTTGGTGAGGATCATGTAGGTCACCTGGATCCCCTGGCGGGCCATGAGGATGGCCGTGCCCGCGCAGGAGAAGTCGGGATCGTCGGGGTGGGCCATGATGACCAGGACCCGACGCACATCGGCCCAGTCCGGGGCGCTGTAGGCGCGATCTTCGCTCATGGTGGGCTTCCTCTCCAGATTGGGTGGCGGGGAACGGAACTCGGCAGCCAGGTACACGAAAGGACCCCTGCCGGGGCAGGGGTCCATCCAGACTCCATACGAAGTACAGACGAGGAGGACGAGGTGGGCAAGACACCCCTCCGGCCGTCCTCGGCAGTTCGGGTTAAGGCCCGGGGGAACGGATCAGCCGCCCTGGGCCTCCTGGATCATCTCCAGGGCGTTGTATCCAGGGCCTTCCTCGAAGAACATCCGGTTGAGCTCTGTCGCGTAGGCGTACTCCTCCGGCAGGTCCTCCTCGGGGAGGATGGCGTCCACCGGGCATTCGGGCACACAGGCACCGCAGTCGATGCAGGTCTCGGGATCGATATAGTACCAGGGCCATTCGTCCTCGGGCCAGCCCGGCACAATGCATTCGACCGGGCACACCTCGGCACAGGCGCCGTCGCGGATGCACGGATCGAAGATTACGTGGGTCATTTCGCAGATGCCTCCTGGGAAGATGGAATCATCGACGATCGCGTACGCAGGAAATTGGGAGCCCAGACGGCACGAGCCACAGACTGCGCCGTCATGGTACACGCTTCCTGATCTCAGGTTCGGGACAGATCCAGCCCATCGCCTGGTGTTCCCCATTGTACAGCCGCCCATAGGGCATGTCAACCATCTGATGTCCCATTCGCAAAGATCGGATGATACGCGCGGGATGGCCGGGATGTGCTGCCGGGGCGGCAACGTCTGGGGGCTTGGGGAGGAAGCAGAGGGGCCGAGCGCGCTTCAGCTTTCGGCCACATCCTGGAGCCCTTCTCGGTCCAGGATCTGGATGCGTTTCCGACGGATCTCGATGAGCCCTTGGGATTTCAGCTCGTTCAACACCTGGGTCGCGGTCTCCCGATAGGTCCCCACCATCTCCGCCAGGTCCTGGTGGGTGAGGCCGCGGACCTCGTCCCCACCCTGTTCGTCCGAGAGCCGGAGCAGCAGGCTGGCCAGCCGGGCCGGGATTCCCTTGAAGGCCATGCTCTCCAGCCGCTCCTCGGCCTCTCGGAGCCGACGTCCGGTGATCTCCAGGATGCGGAGGGCCACCTTCGGCTTGCTCAGGATGAGGCGTTCCAGGTCGGCCCGGCTCATGACGCAGATCAGACAGTCCTCCACCGCCTCGGCGAAGGTGTTGTGCATCCGGGTCCCCAGCAGGGCCATCTCGCCGAACAGGGTGTGGGGCCCCAGGGTGGTGATGATCAGCTTCTTCCCCTCCGGGCTGATCCGGTAGAGCTGGACCCGGCCCTCCTTCAGGATGAAGAGCACCTCCCCGGGTTCCTCGGGCCGATAGAAGACCCGCCCTTTCCGCACCGTGCTCATGGTGGTGATGCGGTTCAGCTCCTCCATCTCCCGGGGCGTCAGGTCCTGGAAGACGGCCATCTCGGAGAGATAGCGCATCTTCTCGGCGGGATGGACCACCATGGGGCTCATCTGTGCCATGCCGTGTCTTCCTCGTCCCTCCGGTGTGGGCGGGGGCTCGAGCTCCCCTCCGAGGTCAGGGCCTGGACGGCCTGCCCGAGCCGCGTCGCGATCTCCTCGGGTGAGGGGTTCCCCAGAGACCAGACCCGCCCGTTCAGCAGATAGGTCGGCGTGGCGAAGACCTCCTCCGGGATCGTCTCCTGGGTGGTGGCCAGATCCACGATGTGCAGCTCCACCTGGGGAAAGTGGGCCCGGATGCTCTCCGCCACCTGGTATGTGTGCTCGCATGCCTGGCAGTGCTCGGCCACGTAGATCCGAACCACTATCCTTTTTGAGACGTCCTGTTCGGCCATCTTGTTCCCCTATCGGGCCTGTTTCAAGCCCCTCACGGTCAAGCCTTCGCTGGATTCAGTCCAGCCTATTCCACTTCCGCACCCTTCTCCGTAACCCCTCTTACCGCCCGTCGGATCGTCCTTTGCGCCCCTGGGCATTCCTGCTACAATGCCCCCATGAGCCGTCTGTCCTCCTCGGGGTCCCTGGCCCAGTGGGCCGGGGGCTCTCTCCTGTTCCTGCTCCTGATATTGGCCTTGGGGGGGCTGGTGCAGTGGATTGCCTTCCGAGGGCTGCCCCTACGGGTGACCCCGACCCCCACCCGGACGCCGGGGCCCACGCCGACCCCCACGGCCGATTTTCGAGCGACCCGGGTGGCCGCGGAGTGGATGACCCAGGAGGCCCGTCGAGCCGCGGAACTGGGCCTTCCAACCCCCCCCACCCGGGGTCCTGTCTTTGTGCCCGTGGTGGTGGGGGGCGAACCCTCGCCCACGTCGGCCCTCACGGTCCAGATCCCGTTGCCTGTGGTCCAGCTTCCAGGGCCGGACACCCCCACGCCCACGTGGACGCCACCCACCCCGGCCATTCCCCCGGATACCCCCCCCCCCCCCCCCGCCCCCGCCCCACCCCCCCCCCCCCCCCCCTCCGCCCCCCCCCCCCCCCCCCCCCCCCCCCCCTCCC
>JALSIX010000020.1 GCA_026989655.1 Caldilineaceae bacterium | reverse complement strand
GGGCCATCGCTCTCATTCCCCTCTCCGCGCCAGTGTCGTTGCCCTGTCTCCGTCGGCCTGGCGGAGACCCTCCTCCGACTGCTCGGGAGGTGCATTGTAGCCCAAGGCGATCCCCCGGGTCAAGTCCGGGCGGGCGGCCGCCGGGTGGGCCCCGCCGGAGGTTCGGGTGCCTTTCCCCATCTGGCGGAGTTGCGTCTCCCGGGGCGTTGTGCTGAAATACGGGCTGTGTCGCGAACCTGTACCGGGTCCCCTTCACCTCCTGGGGACCCTGCGAGGAAACGAGGCCGGCCCATGTTCGAGCCCCTGACCGTCTCCGCCTTGACCCTCCACATCCAGAACCTGTTGCGCAGGGACGACCCGCTCCAGGACGTGTGGGTCCTGGGCGAGATCGGCTCGTGGCGCCGCTACAGCAGCGGCCATGCCTACTTCACCCTCAAGGACCCGGGCGCGCGGCTCGCGGGCGTCATGTGGCGGAGCCATCTGCTCCAACAGCCCTGGCTGCCCCAGGAGGGCGACCAGGTGTTGGTCCATGGCTACGTGGACGTCTACCCGGACCGGGGCATCTACCAGCTCTACGCGGACGCGATCCGGCCCGCGGGCCGGGGCGAGCTCTACGCCCGGTTCGAGGCACTCAAGGCCCGGCTGGCCGCGGAGGGTCTGTTCGACAGGGAGCGGAAGCGTCCGCTGCCCGAGCGCCCCGCCCGCATCGGCGTGGTCACCAGCGAGGAGGCCGCGGCCCTGCGGGACGTGCTGCGCACCCTCCACCAACGCTGGCCCCTGGTGGAGGTGGTCCTCTTCCCCACCCGGGTCCAGGGGGTGGACGCGCCGGACCAGATCGTGGCCGCGTTGGCCGAGGCAGGTCGCTTCGGCCGGGAAGGGGCGCCCACCCCGGGCGCCCCGTTGGAGGTGATCCTCCTGGTGCGGGGCGGCGGCAGCCTGGAGGACCTGTGGGCCTTCAACGACGAGCGGGTGGCTCGGGCCGTGGCCGGGAGCCCGGTGCCCGTGGTGACCGGGGTGGGCCACGAGACGGACTTCACCATCGTGGACTTCGTGGCCGATCACCGGGCACCCACCCCCACCGCGGCCGCGGCCGCGGTGGTGCCCGACCGGGCGGACTGGATCGCCCAGCTCCGGGGCCGGGCCCAGGCGCTGCTCCAGGAGGCCCAGAGCCATCTCCGGCGGGAGCGACGCCAGCTCCAGATGTTGGAGACCCGACTTCGGCGTGCCCATCCTGAACGGGCGTTGGAGCGCCATCGCCAACGGCTGGACGAGCAGACGGCCCGGCTCCACCGGTCCATGGCCTACCGTCTGCAGCGGCTGCAGGAGCGTCTGGCAGGGGCCCGGGGCCATCTGGAGGCCCTGAACCCCCACCAGGTCCTGGCTCGGGGCTACAGCATCGTGCAGAAGGCCGATGGCCAGGTGGTGGTGCGTCCCCAGCAGGTCCACCCCGGTGAGCGGCTGGCCGTCCGGGCCCATGGAGGGACCTACACCGTGCTCCGCCCATAGCGCCCCCGTCAATAGCCCATAGATCCCCCGGATTCTAGGAAAAAGAGCGCGCTTGTCCTCCTCGGCCCTGGGGACGATGAATGGAGGGAGGCACCCGGTGCCGCTCGGTTTCATCTGTCGGGCCTTGCACGTGGCCATCTGTCCGAGGAGGGAGATCGTGGAACCCGCTGTCTACGCTGCCGAGGTCGGTGTGCGCATCCCCATCTGGTCCACCGGGTTCTTCGCCGCCATGCTGCTCTCCATCGCGACCCTGCCCCTGGTCGCGGAACACTGGTGGCATCGGAACCTGAACAAGCTCCTGGTGAGCGTGGTGCTGGGCCTGCCGGTGCTCATCTTCCTGCTGGTCCAGAACGCTACCGGAGAGATCGCCCATGCGGCGGAGGAGTACTTCGCCTTCATCGTCCTGCTGGGCTCCCTGTTCATCATCTCCGGGGGTATCCTGGTGGAAGGGGACATCCGGGCTACGCCCACGGTGAACACGGGCTTCATGGCCCTGGGAGCCCTGTTGGCCTCCTTCATGGGGACCACGGGAGCCAGCATGCTCCTCATCCGTCCACTGCTGCGCACCAACAGCGAGCGCAGGTTCACCATCCACACCCCCATCTTCTTCATCTTCCTGGTGAGCAACGTGGGGGGACTGCTCACTCCCCTGGGCGATCCGCCCCTCTTCCTGGGCTATCTCCGGGGCGTGCCCTTCGAGTGGACCTTCCGGCTTTGGAAGGAATGGGCCTTTGTCATCGCGATCCTGTTGGCCATCTACTTCGTGATGGACGCCCGGGCCTACAGCCGGGAGCGCCCTGGTGACCTGGCCCGGGACTTCCGGGACGTGGAGCCCTTGCGGGTGCGGGGGCTGTGGAACCTGGTGTGGCTGGCCGGGGTGGTCCTCGCGGTGGCCTTCCTGAACGAGAAGTACATCGGCCACTGGGCCCGCTACTTCGTCCGAGAGTGGGTGATGATCGCCATGGCTCTCCTCTCCTGGGTGACCACTCCCAAGCTCTACCGGGAGAAGCAGCGGTTCAACTTCGAGCCCATCGCGGAGGTGGCCGCCCTGTTCATCGGCATCTTCATCACCATGATCCCGGCCCTCATGCTCCTGGAGGAAAAGGGCGCCGAGCTGGGTCTGGTCCACCCCTGGCAGTTCTTCCTGGGCACGGGGATCCTCTCCGCGTTCCTGGACAATGCCCCCACCTACCTGACCTTCTTCTCCATGGCCCAAGGGGCTGCCGAGCACCTCCAGAGCCTGTATCCCGGGATACCCACCGTTCAGGGGATCCCGGAGAACATCCTGGCCGGCATCTCCCTGGGGGCCGTCTTCATGGGCGCCATGAGCTACATCGGCAACGGCCCCAACTTCATGGTCAAGGCCATCGCGGAGTCCTGCGGCTATCGGATGCCCTCCTTCTTCGGCTACATGAAGTGGTCCTTCCTCGTCTTGGGTCCCATCTTCGCGGCCGCGGTGCTCCTCTTCCTGGTCTGAATCTCGGTCTGGAGCTTGGGGCGGCTGGGCCGACCCATCCCGGATACAACGGCGGTGCGCCCCCTGGGCCCAGGGGGCGCACCGTTTCTGGGCCGATGGCCATGGGGGTTCAGGGAAGACGGACCTGGACCAGCGGGATGTCGTGGCGTTCTGCCCAGGCCTCCCATTCCTGGGCCGCGCGGGTGCGGAAGCGGGCCGCCAGTTCCTCGGCATCTCCTCGCTCCAGGCGGAGGGCGTCCACCACCCGTTGCCAGAAGTGGGGTTCCAGGGCGGCCAGGGCGATCCAGCCGTCCGCGGCCCGGTAGAGGTTGTAGCCAGGCAGGCCGCCGCCCAGCAGGGCTCCCGGCCCTGTGAGGCCGTGGCGCAGGGGTCGGGCCAGTTCCTCGGCCATCTGGGCCAGGGCCACGGTCCGATGCCCGGCCTGGCCTGTCCGTTCCCGGGCCAGGAGCAGGGCTGTGGCCGCGGCCACGGCCCGCTCCGCGCCGAGCAGGTCTGCGGCCAGGGTGCGGGGCAGGTGGGGAGGAGCCACCAGGCCATGGGCCGCCATGTAGGTCAGGTCGTGTCCGGGGCGGTTCTCGCGGGGTGGTGGCTCGCCCACGATGGCCACGGAGCACAGCCGGGGATATCGGGCCTGGAGGCGGGGCCTGTCCAGCTCCAGCCGGGCCAAGGCCTGGGGTCGGGACGAGGTGAGGAGGAGGTCGGCGGTGGCCAGCATCCCTTGCAAGGTCTCCCGACCGCTACGCGTCCTCAGGTCCAGGGTGTGGACCTGCTGCGCCGCGTGCAGCTCCGCGTAGAGCTCCGGAGCGGCCTGGGCCAGGGGATCGCCCTGGGGCGGCTCCACCTTGCTGACCCGGGCGCCCATGTGGGCCAGACGGCTGGCGGCCACAGGGCCGGGCAGGTTCAGGGCCAGGGTGACCAGGTGATACCCCTGGAGGGGATCCGACACGGTCCACGCGCTCCCGTGGCTGTCCGGGACTCAGTCCATCAGGGCCTGGTAGACCGCGACCCGGAATCTCCGGCGGAGGTCGCTGTAGTAGAAGCTGGGCATGAACTGGGCCATGAAGAGGCCGATGAGCTCCTCCTGGGGATCCACCCAGTACTGGGTGGTGGCTGCGCCGCCCCAGCCGTGGGTGCCCACGCTCCCGGGCGCCGCGGATGCCGCGGTGTCCACCAACACCCCGACGCCCAGTCCATAGCCGTAGCCGGCCAGGGGTTCGCCGCCGATGGCCAGGGGAAAGAGGGATGTGGGCACGTGGTTCAGGGTCATCAGCTCCACCGTCTTGGGCGCCAACAGCCGATGGCCGTCCAGAACGCCCCGGTTGAGCAGCATCTGGGCAAAGCGCAGGTAGTCCAGTGGGGTGCTCACCAGGCCTCCTCCACCGGACAGGAGGCTGGGGGGCCGGAGGAAGGGGCTGCGCTCGGGGCTCTCCAGGAGTCGAGGTCGGCCGTCGAACTCCGGGGGGAGCACCAGGCCGCCCCACAGGTTGAACTCCTCGGTGAAGCTGTAGAGCGCGGCCAGCCGTTCCTGGGCCGCGGGGGGCACGTGGAATCCGGTGTCCACCATGCCCAGGGGCTTGAAGATGTGGTCCTGGAAGAAGTCCGCCAGGCTCTGGCCCGAGACCACCTCTACCAGGCGGCCCAGGACGTCGGTGGCATAGCTGTAGCGCCAGCCCTCGCCGGGGTGGTGGGCCAGGGGCAGGCCGGCCAGGCGAGAGACCGCCTCGGCCAGGGTGATGCCGGGCTCGCTGATCCGGGCCTGGCGGTACAGCTCGTCCACCGGTGTGTCCTGGTACCAGCCGTAGCTCAGGCCCGCGGTGTGGCGCATCAGGTCCTGGATGGTCATGGGCCGGCGGGGTCTCTCCAGGACCAGGCCATCGTGGCGGGTGCCCACGCATACCTGGACCCCCTCGAACTCGGGCAGGTATTGGGCCACCGGCTCGTCCAACAGGAAGTGGCCGTCCTCGAAGAGCATCAGCGCAGCCACCGCGGTGACGGGCTTGGTCATGGAGTAGATGCGGAAGACCGTGTCCGGTGTCATGGCCCGATGGGTCTCTCGGTCGCGGAGGCCGTGGGCCTGGAAGTAGACCACCTGGCCCCGCCGGCTGACCACGCCCACCGTACCCACCAGCCGGCCGTCCTCCACACAGCCGCGGAGAAGGCGATCCACCCGGTTCAGCCGGGCAGCCGAGATCCCCACACGTTCCGGGGCCACTGTTTCGACGTCTGACATGGGTATCTGTTCCCTGCAGGTGGAGAAGGAGGCGGGAGTCCCGGGTCACCCGGCAAGGTGGAGACCCTCCAAGCGCTCCCGAATCATCCATCTAGTACTCAGTCAAGTGTCGAATGATGGATAAAGCCGCTTGAGTTTTATACGAGCGTCATCGGTCGTAAACTGCCAATCGATGGTGGCCCCAGCATGGTTTCGCTCATGTTCCCAGGCGGTGACTG
>JALSIX010000019.1 GCA_026989655.1 Caldilineaceae bacterium | reverse complement strand
GGCCGGCTGGAGCTCCGCCGCTGCTGGGCTCTCTCCGACCCCGAGACCCTGGCTGCCCTGCGAGGAGTGGAGGGATTCCCAGACCTGGGAACGGTGGTCTGGGTCCAGCGGGAACGGCGTCATGCCGGGGGCCGGCAGGTGGAGAACGCCTATTTCATCGCCAGCGGCACCCTCTCAGCCCAGCAAGCCTTGGAGGCCTCTCGAGCCTACTGGCGGATCGAGAACAGCCTCCATTGGGTCTTGGACATCGCCTTTCGGGAGGACGAATCTCGGCTGCGTCGAGGCGCAGGACCGCAGAACTTTGCCCTCCTGAGGCGTATCGGTCTCAACCTCCTCCAACAAGAGACCACCGCCCGGATGGGGGTCAAGAACAAGCGCTTGCGAGCCGGTTGGGATGAGGCCTATTTGGCTCGCCTCCTTGAACCCCTTGGCATTCACGTTTAGACGCGATTGCCCTGGGGGTGGGCACCTCGGCCTCCGGTCTTTGGGGAAGCTGTGGTATACTGGGCCCCGCGGATCTCCACCTGTCTGTTTCGGATCGAGGGCCATGGCGCGTGCACCCCAATTGCCCCACTGGTACACCGGCGCGGACCGCAAGCCCACCCAGCTCCGGCCCCTGGGTTCGGACGGCCGACGTCACCGGATCTCGGTCATCGTGCCCACCCGGAACGAGGAGGCGAACATCCGGCCGGTGCTGGAGTGGACCGTGCCCTACGCGGACGAGCTCCTGGTGGTGGACGGCCACAGCACGGATGCCACCCGGGAGATCGCGGCCCAGTTCGGCGCCCGGGTCCTCCTGGACAACGGCCGGGGCAAGGGCGACGCCATCCGGGTGGGCATCCGAGAGGCCACGGGCGATATCCTGGTCTTCATCGACGCGGATGGCTCCCACGATCCCCGGGACATCCCCGCGCTGGTGCAACCCATCGTGGACGGGCTCGCAGACCACGTCTCCGGCTCTCGGATGTTGGGCGGCAGCGACGAGCTCCACGCCACCCTCCACCAGTTCGTGCGCCTGATGGGCAGCCAGATCATCACCCTGAGCGTGAACTACACCCAGGGCGTCCGCCTCACCGACTGCCAGAACGGTTTTCGGGCCATCCGTCGGGAAGTGGCCCTGGCCCTGGACCTCCGGGAGGACATCACCACCATCGAGCAGGAGATGGTGATCAAGACCGTGCGCAGCGGCTATCGGCTGGTGGAGGTTCCCACCCACGAGTACGTGCGGGCCAACGGCGAATCCCGTTTCCGGGTCCGAGAGGTCTGGCTCCGCTACGTCCGAAGCTGGCTCTACTACCTGTTCCTGTGGCGTCCGCCCCGACGGCAGGCCCTCTCCAACCCGGCTACGGCTGTCTCCCGTCCGTGAGATGCCCCGTCCGCTGGCCCTGATCCTGGTTGGGTTTGGCCTCTTGGCCGGGCTCTACAGTGTGACGACGCCGGCCTTCGAGGCCCCGGATGAGATCTGGCATTTCGCCTACATCCACCATCTGCAGACCCAGGGTTCCCTGCCCGTCTCCCAGCCCGACACCCCGGGGCTGTGGCGACAGCAGGGCGTCCAGGCACCGGGTTACTACCTCCTGGCCGCCCTGGTGACTGCCTGGGTGGACGTGGACGATTTCCCGGACATCTACGCCCGGGCCAACCCCCATGCCGCCCTGGGCCGCCCGGATGCATCGGCCAACCGCAACTACCTGATCCACTACTTCGACCAGGAGCGTTTCCCCTGGCAGGGCACCTTCCTGGCTCTCCACCTGGTCCGCTTCCTCTCCATCGTCCTGGGCGGGGTGACCCTGTGGGCGGTCCACGGCACCCTGGTGCCCCTGGTGGGAAGGGAGCGGGCCCTGTGGGCCACCGCGTTGCTGGCTGCCACCCCTCAGTTCCTCTTCATCAGCGCCGCGGCCAGCAACGACAACGCCATCCAGGCCGCGGCCGCCCTGGTCCTCTGGCAGGGGACTCGGATCCTGACCGGCTCTCGGGAGGCCTGGACCCGGCCGGGCCCCTGGCTTCGGTTGGGGGGCTTCCTGGGGCTGGCCCTGCTGGCCAAGCTCAGTGGCCTGGCCTTGACAGGGGTGGCCGGGCTGGCCGTCCTGTGGATCGCGTGGCGGGCGCGGTCGATCCGGCTGGGCGTGCAGGCCGCCCTGTGGGTGGCCGGTCCTGCCCTCCTGATCGCCGGGTGGTGGTATGTGCGCAACGCGCGTCTCTACGGCGACCCCCTGGCCTGGAACATCTGGCAGCAGAACATCCTCCTGCGGGTGGCTCCCGCGGAAGGGCGCACCATCCTGGGCGAGCTGGAGAGCCTGGAGCGCTCCTACTGGGGGCTGTTCGGCTGGTTCAACGTGCCCTATCCCGAGTGGGTGTACAGGTTGTTCCGAGGGGTGGAGGGGGTGGTCCTGGTGGGGCTGGTGGTCGCCGGGGTGCGCAGGCTTCCCTCTGGGCTCCGGGCTCTCCGCAGCGACTGGGACAGGACGGCGGCGGCCGGATTGCTCCTGCTGTGGCTCCTGGCCCTGACCCTTTCCTGGCTTCGCTTCATGCGCATCGCGCCGGCGGCCCAGGGGCGCTACTTCTTCCCCGCGGCCTCCTCCCTGTTGTTGCTGTGGGTGTGGAGTGGGTGGTGGGGCCTGGGGAAACGCCTGGGCCGGGCCTGGGCAGCCGTCACGGTAGCTGCCCTGGCCGTGCTGGCCCTGGTCACCCCCTTCTGGATCCTCCGCCCTGCCTACACACCGCCGGCCATGCGTCCGGCCACAGAGGCCCCGCCCCTGGCCGTCTTCGGCCGGGGACGCCCCCAGGTCGGGCTGGTGGCCTCGGCAGAGGTGCCGTCCCGGCTGCAGCCCGGCCAGACCGTTACCCTGGAGCTCACCTGGCGCGCGCTGGACCGGGTGGACCGGGATTATTCCGTCTTCGTCCACCTGGTGGACTCGCTGGGGATCCCGGTGGCCCAGGTGGACACCCTGCCCGGCGGCGGGCTCTGGGCCACCAGCCGCTGGCGTCCCGGCACCGAGCTTCGGGATCGTTATGTGCTCCGGGTTCCCGAGACCGTCTACACGCCCAACCGGGTTCGCTGGGTGGTGGGGCTCTACCACGCGGCCTCTGGTGAACGGCTGGAGCGCCTGTCGCCCCGGGGCTCGGCAGGGGAGGCCGGTGTTCCGGTGGGATCCTCGGCCCTGGTGCCGAGGCGGGAGAGCCCGGCCCCCAACCCGATCCAGGTGGCCTTCGCGGACAACATCTCCCTGGTGGGATACGCGTTCAGCCATCGGCGGCTGACCCCGGGCCGGCCGGTCACCGTCACCCTGTACTGGCAGGCCCGCGGGCCCGTGGGCCAGGACTACACCACCTTTGCCCATCTGCTGGACGACCGGTTCGCCATGTTCGGGGGGCACGACGGCGTTCCCTCGCCCCCCACCTCGGCCTGGCTTCCGGGCCAGATGGTGGCGGATGTCCACACCTTCCAGGTACCGCGGGAGACACCGCCCGGTCTCTACCGTTTCGAGGTGGGCCTCTACACCTGGCCCGACCTGCGCCGGTTGGCCGTGTTGGACCCGGACCGGGCCGAGGGCGCGGATCGGGTGCTCCTGGGACCGGTCCGGGTGGAATGAGTGCCCAGGCGGGTTGTCGGCGGTCCCCGCGTCCTCGGTGGGGGGGCTCCCTTCACGTTCTGTTCACACATCTGTGGTACACTGGGTACCAGGACGAGAGACCCATTCCCATCGTCCCTGTGATCCTGTCGTGTGCCCTATCCAGATGCCCGAACCAGGAGGTGAACCCATGAGCAACGACTACGGCTTTCGCACTACCCTTCCTGTCTCCTACGAGCAGGCCATCTCCCGGGTCACCGAGGCCCTGAAGCAGGAGGGCTTCGGCGTCCTCACAGAGATCGACGTGAAGGCCACGCTCAAGAAGAAGCTGGATGTGGATTTCAAGCCCTACATCATCCTGGGGGCGTGCAACCCCAACCTGGCCTACCAGGGGCTCCAGGCAGAGCCGGAGCTGGGGCTGTTGCTGCCCTGCAACGTCATCGTCTACGACAACGGGGATGGCACCACCACGGTGAGCATCGTGGACCCCATTCAGATGCTGGGGGTGGTGGCCAACCCGGCCCTGGAGCCCATCGCGAACGAGGCCAACACCCGTCTCCGTCGGGTGTTGGAACACCTGAAGGCCACAGTGGCTGCCTGAACACCCCTCGGCCCAAGGACACGTCGCCGGGCGCAGCCCTGCTGCTCGGCGACGTGTCGCGTCCAGCCAGTGGTGGCCGGTGAGCCCCCTCCGGGCTGGAGGAGCCAAACTCCGGCGGCGGAGTCCACCGAGCGGGCAGTGGCCAGGCCGTGCGGAGCGCAAGGGCCCTGTCGCCGGTCGTCCCGTGCAGGCCATGCCCTGTCCCGGTTTCGGAAGCCTTTGCCTTCTCCTGGAGAGTGCGCTATACTCGGGAGGCAGTTGTGGAGCGCCGTTTCCAAGGGAGTGGAGTATGGGCCGGAATCGACGTCGTCGGGGGCTCACCCGCAACGAGAAGGTCTTCTACGTGTTGAGCCTGCTCATCGTGTTGAGCATGGTGCTCAGCCTGGTCTACGTTGCGCTCACCCCGGGTTAGGGCCCTGCCGGCCGACCTTCTGTGAGCCGGAGTGAACGCTTGGGGCTGCTCTACATCGGGCTGGCCGTGCTGCTCTTCAGCACCAGCCCGGTGCTGATCCGTTGGGCAGCCCGTACCCTGACTCCCTACGAGATCGCCGCGGGCCGGATGGTGGTCGCGGCGTCTCTGGTCCTGGGGGTGGCCTTGGTTCGAGGCAGCTCCCTGCCCAGTCGTCGGGAGTGGCTCCCCTTCCTGGGCTACGGCCTGGTCACCGCGCTCCACTTTCTCCTCTACATCGCCTCTCTGGAGTACACCTCCATTGCTCACGCTCTGGCTCTGGTCTACACAGCACCGATCTTCGTGGCCCTGCTCTCCTGGTTGGTGCTCCACGAGCCCCTGCGGGTTCGCCAGTGGCTGGGCATCGGGGTGGCCGTGGCCGGCGTGGCCGTGCTGGCCGGGTTCGAGCCCACCCTGGACCGGCGCATGCTCTTCGGCGATCTGTTGGCCCTGGGCAGCGCGATCTGTTTCGGCATCTACAGCGTGGTGGGGCGGAGCCAGCGGGGGCGCCATGGCCTGTTGACCTACGCGGGCACCGTCTATGGGATGGCCGCGCTGTGGCTGTTGCCACCGGCCCTGGCCACCTTCACCCCCGGTGGCTACACCGTCCCCGCGGTGCTCAGCGTGGTGGCCCTGGGCGCGCTGCCGCTGGGCCTGGGGCACACCCTGTACAACGCGGCCCTGCGGCGGCTCCGGGCCACCTATGTGAACCTGGTCTCCACCCAGGAGGTGACCGGCGGCGTGATCTTGGGCGTCCTGTTGTTGGGGGAGTGGCCCACGCTCACCGCGCTGGTGGGCGGGGTGGTGACCCTG
>JALSIX010000018.1 GCA_026989655.1 Caldilineaceae bacterium | reverse complement strand
CGTCGTCCCCGTCGTGGTCCGAGTCGTCGTCGGAGTCGTCTGAGTCGTCCTCGTCGTGGTCCGAGTCGTCGTCGGAGTCATCCGAATCGTCGTCCCCGTCGTGGTCCGAGTCGTCGTCGGAATCGTCCGAATCGTCGTCCCCGTCGTGGTCCGAGTCGTCGTCGGAGTCGTCTGAATCGTCGTCCCCATCGTGGTCCGAGTCATCGTCGGAATCGTCCGAGTCGTCGTCCTCGTCGTGGTCCGAGTCGTCGTCGGAGTCATCCGAATCGTCGTCCTCGTCGTGGTCCGAGTCATCGTCGGAGTCATCCGAATCGTCGTCCCCATCGTGGTCCGAGTCATCGTCGGAATCGTCCGAATCGTCGTCCCCGTCGTGGTCCGAGTCGTCGTCGGAGTCGCCTCCTGGGTCGTCGCCAGGAGGACCATCGTCACCGTAGGCCAACGCATCGCTGCCCAAGATTCGAACCCGGGCCGCGGCACTCAGCGGGATCCCCTCGTCGCCGAAAAGGCGACCCAACAGGGGTGTGATGGGGCGAAAGTTGGTGGATATCCGCACCTGGGCGTACCCATCCGTGCGCACGGCCTCCACATTGGCCTCTGCCGGATCCACTCCTTTCAGGTTTCCCTGGGCCTTGCCCACCATCTGGGATATCTGGGCAGTGGTCAGGCCCTCCCGCGCGCCGGCCTGGGCAGCCGAGGCCATGGATGTGTAGACATGGGCCAGGCGACCGAGATCGATGATGGCAAACACCATGAGGAACATCAACGTGGCTGCCAGGGCGAACTCCACAATGCTCTGGCCAACCTCTGACCGCGCCGCGGTCCTTGAGTTCGTGTCCATTTCAACGCCTCTCCGGGAAGCCGATCGCCACGTGCCCCGGACCCCGCGGGGCGCAGTCCCGCGGACAGCAGGGCACTGCGCCTTTCATTCTAGGCCTTTTCACCGAGAAGCGCATTGAGACCTTATGGGGATAGGGTCCTGGCTCCAAAGAACTATGGAGAAATGGAGAGGCAAGGGGTCCGGAAAGAGGCGGAGGGACAGGGGACAGGAAACGGGGAGGGATGTGGAGAGGAACCCTGGTCCCCGGTACACGGTGGCCCGGGGACCAGGAAGGAGAGATCCGACAGGGACGTTCCGGCCCGTGGACGAGGCAGAGCCCGATCGCTCAACGCCGTCGGGCTTCCTCGTGACAGCGGGGACAGAGCCCGGAATGGGGATCCAGGATCCGCGCGTCGACCACAGCGTCGCATCCCGGGCAGGTGGCCAACCGCCGGTCATGGCGACGCCCACGGAAGGGGACACGGGACGGCCCAGGCCGCTCCACCCGCTCTCGGACCCGCGTGTCCTTCCGGTCGACCGCGGCCCGCCCACGTCGACGCCAGGCCACCAGGCGCATGAACTCCTGCTGCGTAATTCGGACCATGGTCGTGTCTCGCTTTCCTCCGGAACATTCGGAGCCCTTGAACCCCACGGCTCAGCTCCAGCATACCTCATACGGGGATGGACTGTCTGTCCGGCACATCACAATTTCCAACATCAGTAATTCACGATTTGAGCCAAACGGAGGAGTGCGCATCCTCCGAGGCGGCATCGCCCCTCTGGAATCGGCACCTGAGGATGCCGACTCCGCTACGAATTCGTGAACTGCTGAACATCAACAATTTCCGGCATCGCGGCCATGATGCCCATCCCGTCGCCACTCATCCCTCGGCCAATGCCCTAGCGGGAAGCCTGCCGGAGCCGTTCGGCGTCCCCTGCTCCGGATCTATCGACCTGTCGGCGCGTGCCGGCGAGACACGGGAAGACTACACGAGGCAAACCGCCCAGTCCAAGCAGAGGACCCGATAAGCGGATGCTCTGGGAGCCATGTCCACACCCTTGGGAGGCGCCAGGGGTATCCGGGACAACCCCATCGGGCTGTGCTAGGCCCGATCCAGGGCCGGATCCTGTCCGGGAAGAGGGCCGGGGAGCCGGGTGAGATCCTCCGAGGCCTGTGCGGAGACCTGGAGGCTTTGGCCGTCCGCGGCCAGCACGGGCTCCAACGCGGCAATGGCACACTCCACCATGCCATCGTCGGGCTCCCGGGTGGTGAGCTTCTGGAGCCACAGGCCGGGCAGGACCAGGAGCCGGGTGAGGGGGTGGGCCTGGTGGCGAGCGCTGAAACGGATGACCTCGTAGGCGATGCCGGCCACCAGGGGGACCAGGGCCAACCGGCTGGCCAGGCGGAGGACCAGGGCCAGCCAGACAGAGGAGACGTCCGAAAAGGTCAACGGGGTGAAGAGGAGAATGCTGATGACGAGGACGTAGAGCAGGAAGCTGGTGCCGCACCGGGTGTGCTGCACGCTGTGGCGCTGGACGCTCTCCACGGTCAGCGGATCACCGGCCTCGTAGGCGTTGATGGCCTTGTGTTCCGCCCCATGGTAGCCAAAGACCCGACGGATGTCGGGCAGGAAGCCGATGGCCCACAGGTAGAGCACGAACAGGATCAGCCGGAGGCCTCCCTCGAAGAGCGCGTCCACCGTGGGGTGGTCGCCGAAGAAGCCCGCCAACCACTTGCTGATCACCGTGGGCAACAACACGAACAGGGCCACGGCAAAGGCCAGGCTGATGGCGATGGTGGTCCAGGCCACCGGGCCCGTGAACTCCACCGGCTGGTCCCTCTTCTCCTCGTCCTGGGCGGCCACCTCCGCGCTCCACAGGAGAGCCCGCATGCCCAGCACCAGGGCATCCCACAGCATGGCCAGCCCCCGGACAAAGGGCCATCGTCCCCAGCGGCTGGTGTAGATCCGGGCGGTCAGGGGCTCCTGGTGGACCCGGATCTCACCGGTGGGGGTGCGGACGGCCACGGCCATTCCGTGCCGTCCTCGCATCATCACCCCTTCGATGACGGCTTGTCCGCCGTAGAAGGAATCGCCCACAGGACCTCTCCTCGCAGATGTCGACACGTTCCCTCCCGTCCGCGATGCGGTTTCGCCATTCTACCATGGGCCTGGGTCGGAACCAAACAGTGCCGAGAAGCCCGAGGGAACTACGAGGAAGGTATCCGGCCTCGGTTCCGGGGCGGAGGCAGCCGGGCCGAGCTCTCTGCCCCTGAAAGCCCAGGTGAAGGGGGGTCTCCTCGGGCGCACGGGGGGTGCCAGGGGGCCTCGGCCTGCTCCGCCCGCGGGTGTACGCGATCCCACAGCAGAAGATGGAATCCGCCACAGGCGACGCCGCGCTCAGGCCTCCAGCGCGGCCAGGATGATCCGCAGGGTCCGGATGGATTCCTCCGCGTAGGCCAACACCTGTTGCGGCCAACGGGGATCGCGGCCGATGGGGAGCAACGGGTCCGCGCCCGGTGCCTGGCACTCCACCAGCAGGTCCAGGGAGGGGACATGCCGGTGCAGGACCTGACAGAGGGCAACCCAGTCCAGATGGCCCTGACCGATGGCGTGGCGATGGTTCTCTGCGGCATAGAGGAGGCCCAACCTGGAAGCCGCTTCCCGGAGAGCCTCCGGGAGGTCGGCCTCTTCCACGTTCATGTGGTAGGTGTTCAGGGCCAGCTCCGCCCGAAAGGGGTCCAGGCGCTGGAGCAGGGCCAGCCCGTCCGCGGCCGTGTTGAGGAGGTAGCCCTCGTATCGGTTCACCGGCAACACCGCGATCCGGACGCCGATGCCGGCCGCGGCCTGGATCAGATTGGCCACAGACTGCCGGAAGAGGGTCCACTCCCGTTGGCGCCCCACGATGGGCCGTATCCGGCCCACCCGTTCCCGGACCACCAATCGGGGACATGCCACAGCCCCACAATATCCGAGCAGCTCCCGGGCCTGGGCCAGGCTGTCATGGCGGAGGGAGGGCAGGGGATGGGCCAGATCCAGCGTGGGCGGAAGGGCCACGGCCATCACCTCCAGGCCATGGATGGTCAGGACAGGACGGACCTGTTCCACCGGGAAACGCTCCGGATCCCCCACCAGCTCGACGCCCTGGTAGCCCATGTGGGCCAGGGCAGGCAGTGTGTCCTCCAAGGGGGTATCGGCCAATGTCCAGAGGGAAAATCCGATGCGGACATCCAAGGTGGAGGCTCCTGGTGGATTGGAGTCCGACGGGAAGAACGGCGTCTCTGAGTATACCAGACCCCCCAGGAAAGAGAAAGCTTCCGGAGAGGAGGGGAGGAGGAATGGGGCATGTTCCAGGCTTGCGGGATCCGCCACAAGGTGGGCGAGCCGGCGGACGCCCTTCCAACCGGCCCCCGGCCCGGAGGGCCCTCGGGCAGCCATCCGGGCCGGGACAGGAACGGCGGCGGCCCTCTGGAGCAAAGTTCCGAGGTTCCGGAGCAGCGAGGGTCCCCTGCCGAAGGTCCACCCTGGGGAAGGCAGGGAACCGCAAGGAGAGCTGTGTGGGGAAATACACACCTGCTCCACTTGACTTGGGAACCGCAAAGCTGGTAAAGTTACGCCCACGGCGAGCCCGGCCTTCGTCGTCCCCCGCGGCAGCGACCGTCCCCCTACCTGCCGCCGCATGCCGTGATGCAGCCCGAATACGCGACCCACCCGTCCCGCGCCAGGCCCCCGTTCCGCGGAAGCCTGTGGTCGTCCTGTTCACCCTGAACCTGTTGCCGTTGTGCAGGAGTTCCTACCAGCCAAAGGAGGCCCCACTATGCGACGGTACCCCCTGTTGTTCACCGTGCTGTTGATCGCCGCTCTGGTTCTGGTCGCGTGTCCCGCGCCCGCCACCGCCCCGGCCACCGGTGGCCAGGAGGCGGCCCAGCCGGCAGCCGGCGGACAGGAGGCCGCCCAGGCCCAGGAGGAGATGCCCAAGGTCATCCGCATCGGTGCCGCGGTCAGCGAGACGGGCAGGTATGCCCGGGAGGGCGGGGACACCCGGCAGGGATACATCCTGTGGATGGAGTGGGTGAACAACGAGTACGGTGGCATCAAGGTCGGCGATGAGCGATATCAGGTGGAGCTCATCCTCTACGACGACGAGAGCAACCCCGACACGGTGACCCGGCTCACGGAGAAACTCATCACCGAGGACAAGGTCCAATTCCTGCTGGGCCCCTACAGCTCCGGCCTGACCAAGGCGGCCAGCGCCATCTCCGAGAAGTACCAGATCATCATGGTGGAGGGGAACGGCGCGTCCGACAGCCTGTTCGAGCGCGGCTTCCAGTACCTCTTCGCGGTGCTGACGCCGGCCTCCCGCTACACCCAGTCGGGCCTGAAGGCCTTGGCAGACGCGGGCGCCCGCTCCGCGGTCATCGCCTACAAGGACTCCCCCTTCCCCAAGAGCGTGGCCCAGGGCGCGGAACAGTGGGCCCAGGAGTACGGCATGGAGGTCCTGGCCGTGGAGAGCTACCCCGCGGACATCAACGACGCCACGGCCCTCATGGCCAAGTTCAAGGAGCTGGACCCGGACGTCTTCGTGGGCGCGGGCCACTTCGTGGACGGGGTGCTCCTGGCCCGGAACGCGGAGGAGGTGGACTTCACGCCCAAGGCCTTCATGCTCACGGTAGGGCCGTCCAACCCGGAGTTCGTGGAGGAGCTGGGCAAGACCTCGGAGCAGATCATCGGCCCCACCCAGTGGGAGCGCAACATGGCCTGGGAGGGCCCCTACCTGGGCACGGCCGAGGAGTACGCCCAGCGCTATGAGAAGCGCTGGGGTGAGCCGCCCACCTACCAGGCCGCGGAGTCCACGGCCACGGCCCTGGCCCTGCAGATCGCCATCGAGATGGCCGGCACCCTGGAGACCGACGCGGTGCGCCAGGCCCTGCTGGACATGGACGTGGTCACCTTCTACGGGCCCATCAACTTCGACGAGACGGGCAAGAACCTGGCCAAGCCCATGGGGGCCATCCAGATCCAGGATGGCCAGATCCTGGTGATCGCGCCGGAGGAGGCCGCCGTGGCCGACCTGGTCTACCCCATGACCCCCTGGAAGGAACGGTAGCTCCTCCTGTCCGAAGGGCCTGGCGTGGTCGGTTGTGGGCCGGTCGGGGCCCATCCAGGTGGCTCCGACCGGCCCCTCCCTGTCGTTCCCGGGGCGCTCTCCCCACGGGGAAGGCGGATCCTTTCTGAGGAGATGTGACTATGCCCTTTCTGCAAGCCCTGCTCAACGGCATCCTCGTGGGCGGCTTCTACGGCTTCATGGTGTTGGGCTTCTCCATCATCTGGGGGGTCATGGGCATCATCAACCTGGCCCACGGGGAGTACGTCATGGTGGGGGCCTATTTCGCCTGGGCGCTGTTCCGGGCGATGGGCATCGATCCCTTCGTCTCCGCGCTGCTGGTCTTCCCCGTGATGTTCGTGGTGGGCTACGTGCTCCAGTGGCTCCTCATCAACCGGGTGGTGGAGCGCCCCCACCTGATCTCCCTGTTGTTGAACTTCGGCCTCTCCATCTCCATCGCCAACGTGTACAAGCTCATCTACACGGCCGACTACCGCTCGGTGACCGTGCCCTACTCGGGCTCCTTCGAGCTGGCCGGCTTCACCTTGCCCACCATCAAGACCGCGATCTTCTTCGCCGCGCTGGCCATCATGCTGGCGCTCCACCTCTTCCTCCAGCACACCCGCCTGGGCAAGGCCATCCGGGCCGCGGCCCAGAACAAGGAGGCGGCCAAGATGGTGGGCATGGACATCCACCGGGTGTACGCGGCCACGGCAGGCATCTGCATCGGCCTGACCGCGATGGCCGGCGCCATGGTGGCACCCATCCAGCCCATCTCCCCCTTCATGGGGCCCCTCTTCACGGTGAAGGCCTTTGCCATCACCGCCCTGGGGGGCCTGGGACGCATTCCCGGCGCCCTCCTGGGGGGGCTGATCCTGGGCATCGTGGAGACCCTGCTCACCATCTACGTGCCCGGCGTGGGGGCCAAGGTGGGGACCGCGGTGAGCTTCATCCTCCTGGTGTTCGTGTTGGTGACCCGCCCTCAGGGCCTGTTGAGCGGACTTCGTCCCGTGGAGGAAGGCGCATGACCCGCGTCTCTGGCCTGGAACCGGTATCCCTGTTTCGACGCCGAGAGATCTGGATCTGGCTCGGCCTCGTCACCCTTGCCGCTCTCTTCCCCCTGACCCAGCCCACCACGGCCCGGCTGCTGATGACCATGCAGATGTTCCTGCTCATCACCCTGGCCACCAACTGGAATCTCATCGGTGGCATGACCGGGTACGTGGACTTCGGCCATCTGACCTTCTTCGGCGTGGGCGCGTACACCGTGGGCATCCTGATGACCCGCTCCAAGGAGGTCCTCTTCGCGCCCCAGCTCCCCTTCTGGCAGGCCCTCCCCTTTGCCGGGCTCATGGCCATGCTCTTCGCCTTCCTCCTGGGCATGGCCACCCTCCGCCTTCGGGGCCCCTACTTCTCCATCGCCATGCTGGCCACCCTCCTGGCCATGCGAGAGCTCACCCGGCTGGCCAGCCCCCTCACCGGAGGAGGGGCCGGGCTGGACCTTCCCCCGGAGCTCAACCGCGTCCAGGAGTACTACATCACCCTGGGCCTGATGACCCTGTCCGTGGGCCTCATCTGGTGGATCCGGAACACGGAGTTCGGCCTGAGCCTGTTGGCCATCCGAGAGGACGAGATCGGCGCGGAGATGCGGGGCATCAACACCACCCTGCACAAGACCGTGGCCTTCTCCCTGGCCGCGTTCCTCACGGGCCTGGTGGGCGGCTTCTGGGCCTGGCAGAACACCTACATCGACCCCGACGTGGTCTTCTTCGAACCCCGCAACCTGGAGATGATCATGGCCGCAGTGCTGGGCGGCCTGGGCACCGTGTGGGGCCCTCCCCTGGGCGCCGCGGTCCTCTACTGGCTGCGGGAGTTCTTCTGGAGCCGCTTCCTTCTGGCCCATCTCCTGGGCCTGGGCATCATGCTGATGCTGGTGGTCCTCTTCCTGCCCGGGGGCATCGTCGGCCTGATGGGCCGCCGAGGGAGCGTCTCCCTGGCCAGCCTGTGGCAGCTCCGGCCCTTTGCCTCGTCCCAGCAGGAGGAGAACCCATGAGCCCGGAGGCCATTCTGGAAGGGCAGGGCATCACCAAGAGCTACGGCGGCGTGATGGCCCTCTACCGGGTGGACATCCGCCTCTACCCCCAGGAGATCCTGGGCCTCATCGGCCCCAACGGCAGCGGCAAGACCACCCTCTTCAACGCCCTCTCCCGGACCATCGCCATCGACGAGGGCCGGGTGCTCTTCAAGGGCCAGGACGTGACCGGCAGGCGCCCCTACCAGGTGGCCCGCATGGGCCTCTCCCGCACCTTCCAGGTCATCCGGGTGTACCGCAGCCTCACCCTGCTGGAGAACATGCTCATCAGCCGCTCCTGGCGACACACCCATCCCTGGGGCCTGCTGAGGATGAGCCAACAGGAGACCTACCACCGGGCGTGGGATCTGCTGGAGTTCTTCCGCATCGCCCACCTGGCCCACGAGCCGGCCGGCAACCTCTCCGGAGGCCAGCGCCGCCTGCTGGAGCTGGCCATGGCCATGATGCCCGACCCCGACGTCCTCCTGTTGGACGAGGCCATGTCCGGGATCAACCCCGCCCTCATCGAGGAGATCAAGGAGCGGATCCGCGAGCTGCGAGGCCGACAAGGGAAGACCTTCCTCATGGTGGAGCACAACATCCAGTTCATCGCGGACATGTGCGACCGGGTGGTGGTGTTGCACCAGGGCCAGAAACTGGCCGAGGGCACACCCCAGGAGATCACGGCCAACGAGGCCGTCATCGAGGCCTATCTGGGAGGATAGCCCCGGGACGGCTGCCCCGCCCGGACCATCCGACAGGGCCGACCCGCCCTGCCCCCTGGAATCCGACCACGACCGGAGCCCGACCATGACCGATGTAGCCGCTCGCCCAACCCCAAGCCCCCAGGTCCCTGAGCAGGCACCCCTGTTGGAGATCGAGGATGTGTACGCCGGGTACGGCGGCGACGACATCCTCCAGGGCATCTCCATGGAGGTCTATCCCGGAGAGATCGTGTGTGTCATCGGCCCCAACGGCGCGGGCAAGTCCACGGTCTTCAAGGCCGTGTACGGGTTCGTGAACATCCGCAAGGGGCGGGTGCGCTTCGACGGCCAGGAGATCACCCATGCCAGACCCCAGGAGGTGATCCAGGCGGGCATCGCGATGGTGCCCCAGTTGCCCAGCATCTTCCCCCAGATGACGGTCTACGAGAACCTGGAGATGGGGCTCTTCCTGGAGCGGGACAAACGCAAGATCGTGGAACGCATCGAATACGTCCTCGAGCTCTTCCCCCGCCTGGAGGAACGCCGCAAGGTGATGGCCGGCGCCCTGTCGGGCGGCGAGCGACGCATGTTGGAGATCGGACGAGCACTCCTCATCCAGCCCAAGATGCTCCTGATGGACGAGCCCAGCGCGGGCCTGGCCCCCCTGGTCACCCGCACCATCTTCCAGAACATCCAGCGCTTGAACCGGGAGATCGGCCTGACCGTGCTCATGATCGAGCAGAACGTCCGGCAGGGTCTGGAGGCCAGCCACCGGGGCTACGTGCTGGAGCTCGGCCGCAACTCCTACCAGGGCCCTGCCCAGGAGCTGCTCCACAACCCCGAGGTACGGCGGGCCTTCCTGGGCGGACGGTGACCGCTTCCCCCAGGGCATCCGACCATGCCCCGCCCCCCATCTGCCGGCCCGCCTCCCCCGCATCCGCTGCCCCGGATCCCGGCCTGGGCCTCCCGCCACGGCATCTTCTACGGCTGGTTCATCGTGGGGGTCTCCTTCACGGTGCTCAGCCTGGCCTTCGGTGTCCGCCTCAGCTTCAGCGTCTTCTTCGAGGCCTTGACCCGAGGCGATGCGTTCGGCTGGACCCGGGCGGACACGGCGGGTGTCTTCAGCATCACCATGGTCCTGGCCCTGGTCCTCACCGGGCCGGTGGGCTGGCTGCTGGACCGGCTGGGGCCCGGACGGGTCTACCTGCTGGGCCTGGGCCTCCTGACCAGCGGGCTGGTGCTCACCAGCCGGGTGCAGACCCTGCTCCAGTTCTACCTGGCCTACGGTGTGTGGACGGGCGCGGGGATCGCGGTGTTGGGGCTGGCCATCCATGCGGCCACCATCAGCCGCTGGTTCTCCAGCCAAGGCCGTCGGGGGCTGGCCATCGGCCTGGCCTTCTCGGGCACAGGCATCGGCACCCTGGTCCTGGCGCCCATGGCGGAACGGATCATCGCGCTCCACGGATGGCGCATCGCCTACCTGGCCCTGGCCGGGCTGGTGGCCCTGGTGGGGTTTCCAGTGGTCTGGTTCTTCCTGCACGACGCGCCCCAGGCGCTGGGGCTGTGGCCCGAGGGCGGGGAACCCGGCCCCCCGGTGTCCACGGGGGCAGAGCCCCAGGGAACCCCGGCAGCGCCCGGCCAGCAGGTGGGCTGGACCTGGAACCAGGCCGCACGGACGGGCTCCTTCTGGCTCCTCCTGGCCGCAGGGGCCTTCAGCCTCTTCACCCTGCGCATGGTCACCGTCCACCAGGTGGCCTACCTGGTGGACCGGGGGATCCCTCGCCTGACCGCGGCAGCGGTGCTGGGCATGGGCGGCCTGGTGACCGCGGTCTCCTTTGCCCTCTTCGGCCAATTGAGTGATAGAATAGGCCGGGAAGGGGCCTTCTACCTGGGTTCCCTGGCCCATATCCTGGCCCTGTCGGTGCTCCTCTCCCTGCAGGCGGACACGCCGCCGGTGTGGCTCTATCTCTATCCCCTCCTGTGGGGCATGGGCGAGGGCAGCCGCAGCAGTCTGCTCTCGGCCATGGCCAGCGACACCTTCCGGGGCCCGGCCCTGGGCGCGATCGTGGGCTCTCTGGGCGCGGCCTTCGGGCTGGGAGCGGCCACAGGAAGCTGGCTCGGAGGCTGGCTCTACGACCAGACCGGCAGCTACGGGACGGCCTTCCTGGCAGCCCTGGCCAGCACCCTCTTGGCCGCGGGCTGCGTCCTCGTGGCCCATCGGGTCCGCCCCCGGGCTGGCCCGATGGGCCGACGTCCGATCTAGCCGAAAAGGCCACCGAACACCCGGAGTCCGCCATGCGGAGAGGGGACACACGGATGGTGCGGGCAGCCCTGGCCCTGGCGGGGCCCTCCTGCTCCGGGCAGGGCTCTGGTGGTGGACGGGACAGCGCCGCTTCCGAACCACGTCCACATCTGGGGTTCCAGGGGGGAGGCAGGCCGTGCCCTCCGCCACGGCTACCGCCCACCCGCCTCCTGCCGCCCTACCTGTTCGGCGGGACAGACCGAGTGGCCCAGGTCCGAGGGGGCTCCAGGCCTGGGCGGCCATGCGGGCCTCCGTCCAGGGGCCGAGACCTGAGGAGAGGCCCCCTCGTCACCCTGTCATCTCATCCATCATGGGCACAGAGCCGGCCATAGACGCAGAGCCAGGAGCCATCACACCATGTCCGTCGAGCTGGTTGCCTTCACCCGACCCAACCCGGCCCTCTCGCCGGAGTCCCTGGCCGGGATCAGCGACATCGCTGCCCTGTGGCGAGGGCAGGGCACCTTCCAGGAGAACCTGATCGAGTACGCGGGCCGGGTCTGCTACCGCAGCACCCACCGCATGGGCACGGCCCCCAACTTCATCGTGGACCGGGTGCGAGAGGGCCACGAGGACATCATCGAGCACGTGGTGGTGACCTTCCGCTTTGCCCACACCCAGGAGCCGGCCACCTGGCGCAGGGCGAACCGCCACTGCGAGGTGACCCCAGCCGGGGAGGATGCCTGGCTGGTGAGCGGCAACACCCGGGTCTGGCTCGATCTGCTGCGGCAGGGCATCGGACTGGAGACCCTGCCCTTTCTCCGGGCCGTGGCACCCCGGGTCTACACGGAGTTCGGGGACACCGCCCCGACAGAGGCGCCTGAACTTCCCCCGGCCCAGGTGGAGCCCGGCCGCCTGCTTCCAGCCCCGGCCGGAAACGCCCGGGTCACCCTGCTGGCCTTCACCCAGCCCCTGGTGGAGGACCCCCAGGCCCGGCTCCACCACGGCTCGGCCACTTTCCTGGTGGAGGGAGTGAGCCGGGCCTGCACCCATCAGTTCGTCCGCCACCGCCTGGCCAGTTTCAGCCAGGAAAGCCAGCGCTACGTGAGCCTGGAGAAGGGCCAGTGGAAGGCGGTGGTGCCCCCGGCCATCGCGGCCAACCCCGCCGCGGCCCAGCGGATGGAAGAGGCCTGGGCATACCTGCAACAGGCCTACGCGGACCTGCGGGCCCAGGGCATCCGCAAGGAGGACGCCCGCTTCCTGCTTCCCAACGCGGCGGAGACCCGGCTGGTGGTCACCATGAACTTCGCTGCGTGGAGCCACTTCCTGTGGCTCCGGGCCGTGGACCGGGCGGCCCAGTGGGAGATCCGAGCGGTGGGCCAGCGGATCCTGGAGATGCTCCACGCCATCGCACCGGACGTCTTCGCGGACCACTGGCAGGTCTACCAGGAGAGCTTTGGAGGGGCTGTGGAGGCATTCCCATGACAGCCCCCAGCCTCGGGGCGCAGTCCAGGGCGGCCCTCGTGGCGTGCGCATCTGCAGGGGTCCCAGGCCGATTCGCCTGTCTCGCGGGCGCGGCAACGCCGCAACGCCGGGGGAGTTTGACAAACCGATACCTCCCCTGATAGCCTGTCGAGCAAGAGCCCGGACCCATGTGCGGCCCATCTCGTCTGGATCCGTGCCTCGGCCGGCCAGGGCATCGGGGTGCAGCCCGGTTCCCCGACGAGATACGGAATCGAGGGAGGCCAAGCCATGCGATTGGAAAACCCCTTCAAACGGGTGGAACGCCTGAAGCGGGTACAGCCACGTCCCCAGGGGCCCCAGGCCGAACGGGTGCCCCCGGGCCAGTTCGTCACCGAACGGTTCCCCGTGCTCACCTACGGCTCCACCCCCCGATACGAGTCCCTGGAGGACTGGGACCTGCGGGTCTTCGGCCGGGTCCAGGCGGAGCGGCGGTTCACCTGGGAGGAGCTGATGGCCCTTCCGTCCCGGACCATCACCGTGGACATCCACTGTGTGACCCGGTGGAGCAAGCTGGGGACCACGTGGACCGGGATCCCCTGGCGGACGTTCATCGCCCAGGTACCCTTGGATCCCCGGGCCACCCATGTAATGGTCCACTGCGACGGCGGCTACACCACGAACCTGGCCCTGGAGGTGTTGGATGACGACGACACCCTCCTGGCCTACCTGTACGAGGGCGAACCCCTGACGCCGGAGCACGGCTACCCCATGCGGTTGCTGGTGCCGAAGCGCTATTTCTGGAAGAGCGCCAAGTGGATCCGGGGACTGGAGTTCCTGGACCAGGACCGACCCGGGTTCTGGGAACGGTACGGCTACCACATGGAGGGCGATCCCTGGAAAGAGGAGCGGTTCGGGGAGTGAGAGGAGGCCCTATGAGCCATCAAGTCCATCGTGTCTGTCCCCAGTGTGGCGGCAATGTGGCCCTGGATGCCCGCTACTGTCCCCACTGCGGCGTGGACACCCGGGCCGGCCTCCCGATGGAGCGGAGCGCCCTGCCCGCGCACCTGGGACGGGCCGCCCTCCCGGTGGCTGCAGGGCTGGCAGGCTTCGTCCTCCGGGCAGGCTGGCACCTCCTTCGTCGTCGGCTGTTCCGCCTGGGAGAGCAGGCCGGCTCCCCTTCTCGAGGCCCGGTCCCGACGCCCCTGGCCCGGCAGGGCCGTCGGGTGTTGCGGATCCGGACCTGGTGGGCCGTGGGGGATGCCAACGGACTCTGGCGGCAGGGCCGGACGGAACACATCATCGAGCTCGAGGAATGAACCCTTCGGCCCTCTCCGCGGGGAAGAGATGGCCGACGAGGAGCGAGGAGAAGGTGCTGGAACCGGAAGGGGAGCGGCGGTGCCGCTCCCCTCGTCGCGGGATCATCTCTCAACCCCGACCACCGGGCCCGGTCCCTACCGAAGTGGGGAACGGGGACGAGCTGCCAGGGTGATCGGGATGTCCACCTGACGGCCGCCCCGCAGCACCGTGAGGGTGATGGTGTCGCCCGGCCGGGTGTAGCGTTCCAGGTAGATCAGGAGGTCGTCGAAGCGGGTGACCGGCTGGCCGTCGATGGCGACGATCAGGTCACCGCCCTTCTGGTCCGGACAGATCCCCCGGTATCGGGTGTTGGACGGCCTGGAGCTTCCCCGCAGGCCCGAGCGGGCCGCCGGCGTGTTCTCCAACACCTCCACCACGTAGGCCCCCCGCACATCCGGCGGCAGGTCCAGATCCTGGGCACAGATGGGGCTGTAGGTCACGCCGCTGATGCCGATGAAGGAGTGCTCGTAGAAACCCTCCTGGATCAGCACCGGGACCACCCGCTCCACGATGGTGATGGGGATGGCGAAGCCCACGCCGCTGTTGGCGCCCAACTGGGTGGAGCGGATCTGGGCGTTCACGCCGATGACCTGTCCTCGCTCGTTGACCAGGGGCCCACCGGAGTTCCCGGGATTGATGGGCGCGTCCGTCTGGATGGCCTCGGGGATGCTGAAGCTGGCCAGGCCCGGGATGCTCCGGCCGATGGCGCTGATGATGCCCGTGGTCATGCTCCCCTCCAGGCCGAAGGGGTTGCCGATGGCGGCCACCCGCATGCCGGGGCGCATCTCGTCCAGATTGCCCCGCTCCACGGGGACCAGGGTGTACCCGCGGGGATCCACCTTGACCACGGCCAGGTCGCTGTGGAGGTCGATCCCCACCACCTCGGCCACCGTGGCCGTGCCATCCCAGAACCGGATCAGGATCTGCTCCGCGTCCTGGACCACGTGGGCGTTGGTGACGATGTGGCCCTCGGTGTCCCACACGAAGCCCGAGCCCTGCCCCTCTGGGATCAGGGAGTCCGGATCGTCCAGATCGGCCGGGGGCTCGGGCAGGGAGCTGGCCTTCACCAGCACCTCCACGTAGACCACCGAGGGCGTCACCTTCTCGTAGACCGCGGTGAGCACCGCGGTCTCGTAGTCCAGAGTGCCCCCAGGGACCTGGATGGGGCCCGGCGGCACGAAGGGAGTGGGCTCCCCCAGGACCCGGGCCGGCGGGCTGGCCGCCGGTGGGACCCGATCCCGGGACACGAAGGCGAAGAAGGAGACGGCCAGGAACACCACCGTGCAGAAGCCCAGGCCCAGCAGGGTGACCGCGCCGCCCACCAGGATCCAGCGCGTCCGACGGGGTGAGGCCGTCTGGGTGGAGGGAGCCCTGTGGCTGTGGCTGTCCACGTCGCTGTCCACGGATGAAGCCATCGGCGTTATCCTTTCCAAGGGTCCCGGCCCAGGAGGCGGGGAGACTGCCCCCAGAGCCGACCGAACAGGGACCTCCAACGGGCTGGGCCCTCCTCGGAAGACGGTGGAGCGGCCCAGCCCCGTGGACGGCTCAGTCCCGCCGTCCCAGGAGGAGGAACGCGTAGTAGAGCAGGGAGGCGATGGCCTGGAGGGCCGCGGCCACGTAGGTCAAGGCCGCCGCGTCCAGCACCGCGTCCACCCCGCGGAGCTCCTGGGGCCCTAGGATCCCATGGGAGACCAGAAGCCGCTTGGCCCGCTTGCTGGCGTCGAACTCCACCGGCAGGGTCACCAGGGCGAAGACCGCGGTGCTGGCGAAGAGCAACAGGCCCAGCCAGGCCAGGCCGGTGAAGTTGATGAACAGCCCCACCAGGAAGAGGATCGGCCCCAGCCAAGAGCCGATCTGGACGCTGGGCACCATGGCGCTGCGCAGGGCCAGGGGCGCGTAGCGCTCCGCGTCCTGGAGCGCGTGGCCGGCCTCATGGGCAGCCACACCGATGGCCGCCAGACTCGGGCTGCGGTACACGTCGGGGCTCAGCCGCAACACCTTCCGGTGCGGATCGTAGTGATCCGTCAGAAAACCCTGGACCGCCTCCACCTGGACATGTTGGAGGCCATACGCATCCAGGAGAAAGCGAGCCACCTGGGCCCCGGTCAACCCCCGGGCCGACCGCACCCGAGAGTATTTCTCAAAGGCCGAACGGACCTTGGCCTGGGCCCACAGGCCCAGGAGAATGGCCGGCAGGCTGATCAGGATGTAGAGCCCGTATCCACCGAACATAGATGGGATTCACCTCCTGTCCTCAGAGCTCCTTGGACGAGCACATGGCGAAACACACGGCGATATTATAGCACATCCCCAGGGCTTTCCCTCGCGGCATCCCCCGGTCTCCCGGCCTTGGGATTCCCTGGTATTGTACCATCGGTTTCCTCCCCTTGGAGGATGCCACGGTAGACGTTTCGTTAGAGTTCGACAGAGTGGGTCACGGATCCCAGGCCCTCCCAGGGGGCCGGGAACCCCCCGGTTCCCGGGGACGTTTCCTCCCTGCCTATTCCCCGGACTTGCATCCCGTACTTTCGTCCGGTTGTGATACAATAATCCATGAGCCCAAGGCCCTGTCTCGTTCCGGAACGTCTTTCCATGCACCCAACCCCGTTCCACCGTGTCGATCCGCCCAGCCCCTGGCCCTTCCCATCCCTGGCCCTCGGACGGCCTCCCCATCGGCCCTGGGAACGCGTCCTGAGGGCAGGAACCCTCCTCCTGGTCCTGCTCGGCCTGTCCCTGGGAGGCGCTCCGGCCTGGGCCGGTCCGTCCGTCCAGGTGATCCAACCGCCAACCCCGGCCACCGTGCCCATCGACGTGGTGGTCCTGCTGGACGACTCCGGCAGCATGGCCACCTGTTGGCCCTGGCCCAAGGAGGGGCTCCCCTTCGCCCCTCCCTGCCGCTCCCCCAGCTGGAACGAGCCCAGCGATCCCCAGGAGCTCCGGTACTCGGCGGCCCGTCTCCTGGTCCAGCTCCTGGACGAGGAGGACCGGATCGCGGTGATCCGCTTCGACAGCACTGCAGAGGGCGTGGGCCCCCTGGGCACGCTCCAGACCGCGGGCACCGGAGAGAACCGCCGGCGGCTGGCCGCAGCCCTCCAGCCGCCCACCAACTACCTGCCCCGAGGCTACACCCGCCTGGACCTGGGCCTGGCCCAGACCCTGCAGCTCCTGGAGGCCACCCAGGAACCCGGGCGCAACCGTTTCGTGCTCCTCCTGACCGATGGGGAACCCACCACCCCGGGGAACCCGGTCGCCCAGCGCCAGCAGATCCTGGAACAGGTGGAGACCCTGCGTCGTCGGGGCGTTCTGCTCTTCCCGGTGATCCTGTGCAACCCCAGCTCGGGCTGCCCAGGCCAGTTCCTCCAGGATGCCCTGGTGGGCGTGCCCCTGTGGCAGGCGGAGTCGGCCCAGGACCTGCTCCTCCTCTTCAGCCAGCTCCTGGCCCAGATGAAGCCCGACCGTTCCGTGGTGACCAGCCGCAACGCCAACGGCTACCTGGCCTTCCAGACCCGAGAGGCCCATGGGGTGCGCAGCCTCCTCCTGGTCAGCCCCCGGGGAGCACTGAACGCGATCCGCCGGGACACCGCGCCGGTGGTCATCCAGAGCGTGCTGGACGACCCCAATTTGGAGCTCCACCGGGTGGCCGAACCCCAGCCCGCGGGCCGTTGGGTGGCCGAGACGCTGGACCCCAGCGCCTTCGCCGTGCTCCAGACGGACAGCTACCCCGAGCTCCTGTTCCCACCGCCCAGCGTGCGGAACAGCCAGGCCTCCACCCGCTACTATCCCGCGGGGCGCCCTCCCCTGCTCATCGCTCGAGGGGTGGGCCCGGCGGCTGCCGAGCCGGTGTTGCTCAACGGCCAGACCCCTCTCCCCCCATGGGGCCAGGAACCGATCCACGGCCGGCTGGTGGGCCAACCCCTGCCGGTGACCGACGGCACCGTGGTGCTCCAGCTCGGCCAGGATCCCGCCCCGCTCCAGCTCCGCCGGATGTTTCGCCTGGAAGCCCGCCCAGACCTTCCCCAGGCCCAGGCCATCGCACCGACCCGGGAGAACCCGGGCCTGTTGGAGGACGGCCGGCTCCACCTGGAGGTGGCCTTTGGTCCCGGTCCTCCCCTCCAGGCCCTCATGGCCCAGGTGTTCATCATGGATGTCACCGAGGGCCAGGAGCTCTCTGGGCCCACCGTGTACCAGGCCCAGATGGCCTGTGTAGAACGTACCTGCGTGGACGAGGGGTTCACCCCCCAGGATGGCCGGAGCTATCGCATCCTCTACATGATGGTGGGCCTGGTGGACGGCCTCCGCTTCGGCGACTGGGCCGAGGCCCGGCTGGAGATGGAACCCGCGGTCTTCCTCCAGGGCCTGCCCCCGGCTCCCCTGGACCTGGCCCGGATCCCGCTGGAGGGCTGGCCGGTGACCGTGGTCGCAGGGACCAACGAGCCCATCGGCACCCTGAGCGGCGAACTGGAGCTGCGTCGGGCCGACACCGGCGAACCGGTACGCGAGGTGACCCTGGACTTCCGGCTGGAGGTGCCCGAGGAAGGCAGCGCCGAGGGATATCTCCGGGTGGAGGGGCTGGATCGGCTGCGGCCGGGCCAGTACACCGGAGAGCTCCGCCTCGTAGCCACGTCCCCCGCGGGGCGCCCCATGCCGGTCAAGATCCGCCCGGCACCGGTGCTCCCGGTGGTCCTGGAGGTGGAGCGCTCCGTGGCCCGGCTGGAGACCCAGGTGGTGGAGTTCCCACCGGTCCAGTTCCGCACCTCCCCGGACTTTCGGGTGGAGGCAGAGGCCCAGATCCCCCTTCGCTTCGCGCCGGGCAAACCGTTTCGGCTCACCGCAGAGCTGGTGGAGTCCACCTGCCCTCAACTGGTGGTCACCACCGGCAGGCAGCTCCCCCGGGACGAGGGCTACCTGCTGCCCCTGCGCCTGGGAAGCCAACAGCCCGTGCCGCCCGGCATCTGCCAGGGAACCCTGGCCCTCCGACCGCCGACCCCGGACTTCGACGTCCTCCCCGGGACCCTGCCCTTCGTCCTGGCCATTCGCGGCATTCCGTGGGACATCGTTGGCCCGTCGCTGTTGGACATGGGCGACCTCCGGCAGGCCGGCGAACGGGCCACGGTGTCCCTGGAGATGCGTTTTGAGGGAGATCCCCCCTTTGTGGTACAAGTAGAGGAGATCCGGCTGTCGGGCGAGACCCCGGAAGGGCCCGTGATCCTGGGGCCGGAATCCATCGAAGTGCCCCCGGTCACGGTCACGGAACCGGCCGCGGAGGACCACCTCTACCGGGTGCCCATCACCCTGGTGGCCCGGCGGACCTTGCCCAACGACCCGTTGCGGGGCACGGTCTACACCGGCGAGCTGGTGCTGGCCATCCAGGGGTTGCCCCAGGAGACCCGCACCCTCCCGGTGACCCTGCGCAGCCCCACCCTCTACCAGCGCTACGTGGAGTGGTGGCTGGCGCCCATCTACAGCCTGCCCTGGGTCCTGTGTACCGGACCGCTGACCCTCCTCCTCCTGCTCATCCTGGTGGCTCGATGGCGAACCCGGGGCTTCCAGGAGGAGGAGCCCGTGGTCACCCTGCCCACCCCCGAGCTCCTGCCCGGGGAACCGGAGCCGACCACCGCGTGGTCGGCTCCGGAGGAACTTCCCAGCGGAAGCTGGGACACCCCCTGGAGCGAAGGGGTCTGGCGGGAGGGCCCGAGCTCCAGCGGCCCGGCCCTCCCCGCGCCGGAGGAGGCGGGAGAGGATCCCTGGTCCTCCCGTTGGTCGTGAGCGGCCCGCGCCAGGGCTGGACACCGGAGAGCGCCGGAGGCCCCCTCGCCCCGGGGGACGCCTTCCCCGGGCGCTGGGCCCGGGTTCCCGGCTCGTACCCCTTCCGATTCGGCTTCGGCTCTTGACAGCCGGATGAGATCAAGACAGGACTGTGGCACCCTATGGAACAGCACAACCCCAACGGCAGCATCCCCCGGATCGACGAGAAGCCCACCATCTATCCCACCCTGGTCATCGGCGTGGGCGGCATGGGGACCAACACGGTCCGGGCCGCCAAACGGCGCTTTCGTCGGGTGTGGGGCCAGGAGAACCTGCCGGGCATGATCCAGCTCCTGGCCCTGGACACGGAGCCCCTGGTCAATCGGCTGGACCAGGAGCCCCTCTACGCGGACGAGTTCGTCTACATGGGGCGCTTCGACGCCACCCGCCTGGTGGACAACCTGGAGCACCACCCGGAGATCGCCCGTTGGTGGAACTATCCCTCCATCCCCCTGGGCTACATCCACAACGGCGCCCGACAGCTCCGCCCCATCGGCCGGCTGGCCTTCTTCCGCAACTACGTGAACTTCAAGCGCCTGTTGGAGACCAAGTACGCCAACCTGGACAAGATCCGGGACGTGGAGACGGCCCAGAACCGGGGCTTTCCGGTCCTGGGCAACTACCAGCTCGTCTACATCGTCAGCAGCCTGTGCGGGGGCACCGGCGCGGGCATGTTCCTGGACGTGGCCCACCGGGTGCGGGCCCTGGTGCGCAGCAATGCCCGGATCGTGGGCATCTTCTTCCTCCCCGACGTGCTGGAAGAGGAGATCACCAGCGACCTCCAACGACGCCGGATCAAGGCCAACGCCTACGCGGCCCTCAAGGAGCTCAACTACTTCCAGGAGACCCAGGAGTTCCGGGAGCTCTACCCCAGCGAGCAGCGCCCCCTGCCCGACACCCCCTACGCGCCCTTCGACTTCATCTTCCTGGTAGGGCGGACCAACCGGGACGGCCGCAGCCTCTCCCAGAAGTCCGACGCGGAGCAACTGGCCGCGCACATGATCCAGCTCACGGCCATGAGCCACCTGAGCAGCGAGATCCTGGGGCTGGAGGTGAACGTGGTCCGGGAACGGATGGGCCGGGGCGTGGCCGCGGCCGAGGTGGTGGGCCAACGGGAACCCCGGGGCCAGTATCTGGTCTACAGCAGCTTCGCGGTCTCGGCCCTGGTGACCCCCCACGAGGCCCTGGTCCAGTTCTGGCAACAGGCCTTCCTGGCCGACCTGATCCGCCGCCTGGCCGCGGGACCGGCCCTGAACGACCCCCGCCAGCCCATGTCCCCCCAGGATCGGCAGCGGATCCTGGCCATCTGGCAGAACCTGTTGGCCCAGATGCGCAGCCGCTACCTGGCCCTGGACAACGACCGGCTGGTGGAGATGGTGGACGAGGTGGAGGAGCATCGGGGCGTCTGGCTGGGCTTCCGGGAAGCGGTGGATCGGGCCCTGCACCGGGCCATCCTGGAGACCGGCCTGCGGGGCGCCCTCGCGCTCACCGAGCTCCTGGGCCCCACCAATCCAGAGACCGCGCCCCTGGAGTCCCTGCCCCGACAGCGGCTCTTCCTCCTGGACAACCGGCCGGTGACCGACGAGGACCGGGCCCGCTGGCGTGCCCTGCTGGCCCAGGAAGAGGGGCTGGTGGAGCGTCTGGGGCACCTGGCCGGCGGGTTCGGGGACCTGCTCCTGGCCGCGTTCAGCCCCCGCCAGGCCCGGGAACGGGCCCGGGATCTGGCCGCCCGCCGGGCCCGAGCCCGCCTCTACCAACGCCGGGACGCGCTGGAACGGCTCCTGGTGGACGCCCTGGGGGCCTACGCCCGCCAGCTTCGGGAGACCTTCCGGGCCCAGCTCCACAACGCGGCGGTGGCCCTGGGCCGGGCCAACCAGGAGGCAGCCCAGGCCGCAGAGCGGATCGATCCCCGGATCCCCGACGGCACCCCCAGCACCAGCACCTACTACGAGCTGGAGACCGGCGCGGTGGGCCGAGACTACCTGCAGCACTTCTACCGCCGGGCCGCCACCGCGGTCCTGCCCCAGGACTGGCAGCTCCTCCTGGCCCCGGTGGCGGAACCCCTGGTGGCCCAGAACCAGCCCCTGCCGCCGGAACAGCTCCTGGACACCCTGGCCCAGGCCATCCAGCAGGACCCGGGACTGCTGGCCCGGGTCCGCCAACGGGTGGACATCCGCCACATCATCGGCGTCCAACACAGCCAGGAGGTCCAGGCCACCCGCCCCCTGCCCCACAACCGGGTCCACCAATGGCTGGATCGGCTGAACCCCTACATCCGCTGGGACGCGGATCGGTTCAGCTTCCACGACGCGGACCTGGAGCACATCCGCCTGGCCGCGACCCCCGCCCGGCGGGAGGACGACCCCGAGCTGGCCCAGGCCCTGGTGGGCCAGGAGGACATCAAGTGGGTACCCACCGGCGACCCAGGGCGCCTGGATGCCGTCTGGATCGTCCACGGCCTGCCCATCATGCTCCTGGAACGTCTGGACGAGTACCGGGCCCAGTACGAGAACCGGCAGGACTTCCCCGTCCCCGAGGAGTTCCACCTGAACCCCCGATGGGTCCGCCTGCCGGAGATCGCGCCGGAGCCCCTGGAGCCCGTGCGTTCCCGGCTGCGGGAGACCCGCTTTCGCCCTTGGAGTGACGGAAGGTAGCCATGGCCTTCGGTGCCACCCAGAGCCGGGCCGCGATCCTCTGCCTGGGAGGATGGGGCCTCCAGGTGATGCTCCACCTGGCCTCACGGCTCCGCGCGGCCCAGGAACAGCGGGCCGCCTGCGGCGTGGACGGGCCGGATCTGACCCGGATCACCCGGTTGGTCACCCTGCTGCCCGGGCTCCATGCCCATCCCGACGGCCGCGTGCCGGTCCATCTGCGCACCCTGCGGGACGACGTGGTCCTGCCCCCCTTCTACCTGGAGTCCCTCCTCGCCCGGCTGGAACGGTCCACGTGGACCACCTCCTGGCGGGATTTCTACACGGGCAAGGAACCCAATGGAGCCTCCTGGACCGAGGCCCGAGCCCACCATCTCCTCCAGGCCACGACCCTGGAGCTGACCGCGACCGCCAGCACCCGCCAGGCCCTGGCCCTTCTTCGGGCCACCGAACCGGTCCTCCAGGCCATCCCTTGGCCCGGGGACTCGCCCGCCCAGCCCGGGGACGGCCCCCCATCCCCGGCCACCCGGGCCCAGGTCTTCCACACCGGTGTGGAACAGGGTGCGACCCTGGCCCCCCTGCTCAGCACCCATCTGGTGGACCCCATCCGCCAGGATGAGCTGGCCCCCGGGGATCCCTTTGTACAGACCACCCTGTACGTGGTGGGACCCCTGTACGAGCCCCTGACCTCTCCCCTGATCTGGCCCACAGTGGCCCATCTGTTGGCCTTCCTGGGCCCACGCCACGTGGCCCAGGTGGTGGGGATCTTCGCCACCGGAAGCTATGCCCAGGATGCCAGCCGGCGAGTGGAGGACGCGGCCGCAGTCGCGGCCCTGGCCGAGCTGGAGGCCCTGGCCGGCAACGGCCCCGAGGCCCTGGAGGCCCTGCGCGGGCGGGTCCGCGCGCCCGAGCTCGGGGAATGGGTGGGACGCCCCCTGTTCGACCGGATCTACCTGGTGGATCGGGAGAAGACCAACCAGGGGCTGGTGGGCCACAGCTACGAGCTCACCGCGCTGGTGGCCAACGCGCTCCAGGCCCTGATCGAGACCGACGGCCGCCCGTACGTGGACGACCAGGTGGGCATCGACCTGCGCGACGCCCGACAACGGCCCTACAGCCTGCTGGGCGCCGCCACCGACGCCATGCCCCTGGACTACCTCTTCCAGGAACTCCACCAGGACGAGGAGAAGCGGGTGGTGCAGGAATGGGTGTGCCCGCCGGAAGCCGAGGAGGAAAGTGCCCAGGAGCCCCACACCGGTCTGGAAGAGCTGGGTCTCGCGCCGGCCCAGATCCTGGCCCAACTGGTCATGCGGCTGCCGGATCTCTTCTGGAAGGTGGATCCCTCCCGGCTGGTGGAGCTGGAGGTCCACCCACACTTTGTCCTTCCCCGGGCCCTGGCCCGAGAGCTCCGGCGGCTGGATCCCGAGAGCTGGCTGGCCGCGTTCCAGGCCCACCTGGAGAGCGTGGCCGACGACCTGGCCGAGCTGCTGGCCGAGCCCAGCCTGGCCCGGATCTGGGGTGTGGAGGAGGAACCGGCCCGCCCGCTCCCGGATCGGCTGCTCGCCGCGAGCGGACGCCGGGCCCGCCGCCAGGTGGCCCAGATCCTGGCCGGCAGCCCGGACGGCCTGGTCCGGGCCCGCCGCCAGGTGCAACAGTGGCTCCACCAACTCCGGGAAGGGCGCCGCCAACTCCTCGAGGACCTCTCGCCGGGACAGATCCACCTGCGCCAGACCCAGCTCCAGGTGGCCCTGCGCGCGTGGCACAGCCGCTACGGGACCGTGGGGAGCGGCCGCGCCTCCTTGGCCGGCGCGCTGGCCCGAGCCACCCTGCTGGTCCTGGGCCTGGTCGGCCTCACCGCGGTCTACCGGGTGGCCTTCGGGCAGCCCCTGGATCCCACCCTGGACGGCGGTCTGGGGGTGGCCTTCGGGTTGGGAAGCTACGCGGGCGCGCTGATGCACTACCGACGGCGCCGAAGCCGGCTCCGGTCCCTGCGACGAGAACGGGTGGAACTGGCCCGACAGGCCCTCAGCCTGCAGCTCCAGGAGCACGTGTACCAGGGCCTCTCCCGGGTATACGACGCCCTGGAACAGGATCTGCGGGAGCTGGCCGGAACCCTGGCCCGCACCCAGGAACGGCTCCAGACCTGGGCGCGAAGCCAGAGCATGCCGCCGGTACCGCCCCCCCACACCCGTACCACCCATCTCTACCGCCTCCACCTGGACGACCGGGTGTGGCAGCTCTGTCGCCGGCACCTCCACGGCCAGGCCGACGCGCGCGGCCGCCGCCTGGACCGACGCCTCCGGGACGTGTGGCAGGATCCGGCCTGGCGACGCCAGTTGGAACGGCTCTTCCTGGAGGAGGAACCCGCGGACACCGAGCTGGACGCCCTGCTGGAGGAACAGATCCGGGGCCAGGTCCGCCGGGCCGTGGCCGAACTGAGCCCGGCCCGCGCGCCCCATGTGCGGCAGGCCCTGATCCGACTCCTGGCCGAGGAGGCCCATCTCGAACACCTGCTGTGGCGGAGTGGACCGGAGGACCGACCGCCCGGATTGGGGCCGGAAGGCCTGTCCGGCGGCCGCAGGGCCCGGGTGGAGGCCCATCTGGAAACGCTGTGGAACCTGGCCAAGCCCGCGGCCAACTACGACGTGGCGGATCGGCTGGCGGCCCAGGGGGTGGTGGTGGAACTGGCCGCGGTCTCCGGCCGGCCGGACAGCGACCTGGATCCAGGCCTCCTGCAGGAGTTCCGGCTGGCTCGGCTGGTCACCGGCAACCCGTTCCACCTCACCGTGGTGCGGACGGTACACGGCCTCCGGGCAGGCGACCTGGAGTCCATGCAGCGGTACTGGGCCGAACTGAACCGCCTGGGCCCCAGTGGATGGCAGGTCCTCCTGCTCTGCCAGGAGGGGCGCCAGGTGGTCTACGGGGTACGGGAACGGGCTTCCTCCTCCCGCCCCTCCATGTGGCGGTGAGCCCAGGGACGTTCCGCCCCTTCCCGGCCCAGGGCCTCCTTCTCCCCCGGTCCCTGTACCGACCCATCCAGCTCGAGCCCATCCCGATGGATGCGAAGCCGATCGCCGGGCCGAGTGCCGGTTCGGGCCACGGTGCCGGCCGGCACCTCCAGGACCCGGACAGCCCGGCGTCGGGGCCACCCGATGTGGCCAGGACGGAGATCCGGGTCCACATCCACCACCCGGTTGGTCCGATCCAGGTAGATCACATCGATGGGGAAGGCCATGAAGAGGCAGTGGACGCTGTTGCAGGGCTCGAGGAGCAACCCCTCCCCCTCGGCCAGCTTCCGGCGGCCGATGAGCCCGCGCAGACGGGCCCAGAAGGTCCGGGCCACCTGCCCCTGGGTGACCAGCGCGACGTTCCGGGTCTCGTTGTAGACCTGCATGTTGTAGACCGGCATGGCCGCCGCTCCTTCGCGGACTAGGGCCGGGATGTCCCCAGCCCTCCGAAAAGGTGGGGCGGCAGCTCCACCTGATCGGGCTTCATCCGCTCCAGCACCTTGGGACGGATCCCCGTGGGCCGGAGCTGGCCGACGATGCGCCCTTCCTGGAACCCCTCCTCCACGAAGTGGAAGATATCCTGGGTGAGGATGGTCTCCCCCTCCATGTGGAGGACCTCTGTGCAGTAGATGACCCGACGGCTGCCGTCCCGCAGACGCTCCACGTGGACGACCATGTCGATGGCCGAGGCGATCTGCTGGCGGATGGCCCGGAGGGGGAGGTCCATGCCGGCCATCAGCACCATGGTCTCCAGACGGCTCAGGGTGTCCCGGGGGGAGTTGCTGTGCAGGGTGGACATGGAGCCGTCGTGGCCGGTGTTCATGGCCTGGAGCATGTCCAGGGCCTCGCCGCCTCGACATTCGCCCACCACGATCCGGTCGGGGCGCATGCGCAGGCTGTTGATGACCAGGTCGCGGATGGTGATGGCGCCCTTGCCCTCGATGTTCGGCGGGCGGGTCTCCAGGCGGACCACATGCTCCTGGCGAAGCTGGAGCTCCGCGCTGTCCTCGATGGTGACGATCCGCTCGTCGCCGGGGATGAAGCTGCTCAACACGTTGAGCATGGTGGTCTTGCCGGAACCGGTGCCGCCGCTGACGAGGATGTTCAGCCGGGAGACCACACAGGCCTTGATGAACTGGGCGAACTCCTCGGTGAAGCTGCCGAAGCGGATCAGGTCCTCCACGGCGAGGGGGCGCTTGCTGAACTTGCGGATGGTGACCGTGGGCCCGTCGATGGCCAGGGGCGGGATGATCACGTTGACCCGGCTGCCGTCGGGGAGCCGGGCATCCACCATGGGGCTGCTCTCGTCCACCCGGCGGCCCAACGGGGCCAGGATCCGCTCCACCACCCGCATGACATGGTGGTTGTCCTGGAAGCGGACATCGGTCAGCACCAGGCGCCCTCCCCGCTCCGCGTAGACCTTCTGGGGCCCGTTGACCATGATCTCGCTGACGCTGTCGTCGTTCAGGAGAGGCTGGATGGGCCCATAGCCCAGGATCTCGGCCACCACCATCTCGAACAGCTTCTGGCGCTCGGTCCGGCTGAGCACCAGCCCGGCCGCGGTGACCGCCCGGGCAAAGATGGGCTCGATCAGGGTCCGGCCGTTCTCCAGGTCCAGGGTGGTGGGGTTCTGGTCCAGGTCCTCGATGAGCTCCTGCTGCACCTTGTCCTTGACCACCACGAACGCGGCCGAGATGTTGCTGTCCAGGGAGCCTCGGAGGGGCTTTTCCCGGGGACGCCGAGAGGAGGTCGGAGGGGATGGGCCCGGGTCGGGGGGCGCCGAGGCGGGGTCCCCCGACCCGGGCTGGCCCGGAGCGGGCCCCGTTTTCCGGGGGCTCGGGCCATTGGAGCTCGTCTTGGGCTTGGCGCCGGTGCGCTTGAACAGTCCCATAGTGGCCTCCTGGGTGGCTGGTGTCATTGGCCGGGTGGCAGGAACAGGGGTCCCCCAGAGGACTGCCGTTCGAACTCATACTGGGGCAGCTCTCGTCGTGCCACGATGAAGATGGGATCCCAGTCGTTCCACTCGTTGTTGCTCAGGTTGCGCTGGTTGCTGCCGTCCACGTCCATGGCCCAGATCTGGGCTCGGCCGGTCTCCCGGTTGCTCCAGAAGACAATGGTCTGGCCGTCGGGGCTGAAGGAGGGGTGTTTGTCCCACTCCCAGGTGTTCCAGGTCAGCCGGCGGGGTTGGAGGCGGCCGGCCGAGTCTGCCTCCCCGAAATGGGCGATGAAGATCTCGTCTCCCCAGAGCTCGTCGAAGGGGCCTCGGGGGCGTTGGGAGGTGAAGACGATGGACTGGTCGTCCGGGGAGAACGCGGGCTGGTAGTTGATGGCGCTGTTGTTCACCAGCTCCACCCGGGCCTCCAGCCAGTGGGGGGGGACATCGTAGCGCCACATGTAGATGGCCACGGACTTGCCGCTGCCGTCGTCCTCGGCCCAGATCCGCCGCAGGCCGTCCTTGCTCCACTTGGCCTGCTCCTTCAGGTGTTCGTACAGCCCCGTGGAGTCGATCACCGGGAGCTGTTGGCGGCCGTCGGGGCTCATCACCCAGAGGCCCGTGGGGTTGTAGGGACGGTCGCTCTTGAACGCGATCCAGCCCGTGAACTGCTCGATGGGCGCCGGGGTGGGTGGGATCATCTCCAGGACCCGCTCCAGGGGATCCGGGGTGGGCGTGGGGGTGACGGTGGGCGTGGGCGTCACTGTGGGGGTCGGGGTGGGCGTGGGGGTCAGGGTCAGGGCGATGGCCCGGACCCGTCGGGTGGCCTCGGCCACGTCGGCCACCGGCAGGTCCTGGGCTGCGCTGTACTGCACATAGGCGGCCAGGAGATTGCCCTGGGCCTCCAGGGCCTGGCCGTAGCGCAGGTGGGCCCGGTACAGGGCCTCCAGGGGGGCCGATCCCAGGATCTCCGCCCCCTGTTCGGCCACCTGGGCCAAGGCGGTCACGGCCTGGCGATATTCCTGGGCCTCCAGCGCGTTCAGGCCCTGTTCATAGAGCTCCAGGGCCCGGAGCGCTCGGTACAGCCACCGTTCTCCGGGCCGCAGGTTCAGGGCCCGTCGGTGGAGATCGATGGCTGCGCGCACATCCACGGCCAGGGGATCCGCCACGGCCAGGAGCGTCTCTGCGTAGCGGAGCAGGCTCTGGTAGAGGTGGTCCTCCAGCTCGTTCCGGTTGAAGGTGGCGTCGGCCTGGCGGATGGATTCGTAGAGCTGGATGGCCGCCTCCCATTCCCCCTGCTGGAAGTGGGCCTCGGCCTGGGCAAACTGGCTGGCCAGGAGCGCGTTGCGCTCGATGCGCGCGATCTGCTCTGCCACGTCCCGGTAGTCCGGTTCCCGACGGAGGATCTCCCGGAACCGCTCCAGGGCCTGGTCGGTCTGCCCCTCCCGCAACAGGGCCAGGGCCTGGGCGTACTGCTGTTGCAGGGCCAGGCGTTCCTGGGCCCGGGCCAGCTCCTGCTGGACCTCCTCGCGATCCGGCTCTGGGGCCCACTCCAGCGCGGCCTGGTAGCGCTCCACCGCGGTGGCGTAGTCCCCTTGGGCCACGGCCTCGCGGGCCTGGACCAACATCTGCTCCAGTTGGGCCTGGGCCTCTCGGGCCCTCACCGCGGGCAGGGCCCACTTGCGCACCACCAACTGGCCGGCCAACAGGAGGAACACCAGGACCAGGCCCACGGCCACCCGGGTCCACGCCCGTCGGTTGCGCAGGACAATGGAGAGGGCGCCGCGGCCTCGGATGAACCGGCCCTCCAGGCGCATCTTCTGGTGCAGATCGTCCAGCAGGGGCTTCAGCTCCTCTCGGGCCTCGGGATAGTCCTGGAGGAGCTGTTGGAGCAGGTCCGCGGCCTCCTTCCAGGTGCCGGCCTGGACGTAGCGCACCGCCTCCAGGAAACGGGGGTCCGCGGAGAACTCCGTGGCGCTCATGGTCTCTTCTTCCTCCTCAGACAGAGTTCAACGGCCACCGAACGCCGCCAACAGGCCCGGCACCGCCGGGCCCAGCAGGATGGCGAACAGGGCGGGGAAGATGAAGACCACGATGATGGGCAGCATCTTCAGGGGCATGGTGCCGGCCTTCTCCTCCACCCACTGGCGGCGTCGGGTCCGCATCTGGGCACTCTGGGTATGCAGGATGTTGGCGATGGACATGCCCAGTCGATCCGCCTGGATGAGGACCGCCACCAACACGTTCAGCTCGGGAACGCCGGTGCGTTCGGCCAGATGGCGGAGGGCCTCGGAGCGGCGGACGCCCATGCGCATCTCCAGCACCACCCGCTCGAACTCCTCGGTGAGGGGGTTGTTCCACTTCTCGCAGAGGCGGATCAGGGCCATGTCGAAGCCCAACCCGGCATCCACCATGGTGGTGAGCATGTCCAGCGCGTCGGGCAGGGCCCGGGCAATGGCGGCCTGGCGTTGGCGGATCCGCTGGCTCAGCCAGTAGTTGGGCAGAAAGGTGCCCACCAGGCCGATGCCCACCCCCAGGGGCGCTGCGGAGCCCAGGGGCATGCTCCGAGCGGTGGCCAGGTAGAGGATGCCCAGGACCCCCGTGGCGATGCCCGTGAGCATCTTCAGGCCCAGAAAGTCGATGACCGCCAGGTTGCCCGGGTTTCCTGCCATGATGAGCTGGCGCCGAAGATGTTCCAGGTTGCCGGCCGGGGTGAACCGCCCCAACCGGACCAGCAGGGCCCGGAGGAGAGGGGCCAGGACCCGCTCCCGGAAGCTCAGGCGGGTGTCCACGTCCAGCTCCCCTGGAGACACCCGGCCCACGGTCTCCTCCAGCCGCCGCTGGAACCGAGCGTGGGCACGACGTCGGGCAAGGCCCAGGACCACCAGGAACACCGAGAGGGCCACCAGGCCGGAGATGATCCCCATCAGCCAAGTGGGTTGGGCCATCCATTCCTGAAACCAGCGGGCCATGGCTTCCTCCCTGGGGAGTCGGTATCGCGGCCTAGCGAGGACCTCAGAAATCGATATGGGTGATCTTGTTCATCAGCGCCAGGCCGATGACCATGTTGATGGTGGCCATGATGGGGATGATGAACCAAGGGA